>JAUYEE010000154.1 GCA_030691545.1 bacterium
ATTATGATATTATTGCATATAGGAATAATGAGCGCTTTATCCCAGATCAGTCGGATTCGGCAGCGGATTGGGCAACTGGCTCGGCAACGGCGGGCCGTCGAACAGGTGCTCCTGGAGCGGTCTGTCCTGCTGAAAGGCATCCTTCTGGAGGTGCAACGCACCTGCGGGAAAGCGGGGTGCAAGTGCGCGCGGGGGCAGAAGCATAGCTGCTGGCAGCTTTCGGCGAGCGTGGAAGGGAGGAGGCGCACCGGGAACGTTCCGCGTCGGTATGTTGGGAAGGTGAAGGAGCTGACCGGGAACTACCGGCGTTTCCGTCGAGCGCGGGCGAGGTGGGTTCGGCTCAATGCCGAGATGCGTAAGCGGATCAACGAGATGGAGGCGGTTCGCACCGTACCGGATTTTCGAGATGAATGCAGGCGAGAAAAGAGCTAAGAAAAGGACCGCCGGGTTGCGGCGTGCGGCGAAGCAGGGGAAGCGCAAGGAGTTGGGGCGGGAGCGTCGGTACATGGCGTGGAAGCATCTGACGCGCAACCAGAAAGAAGTGGCGAGGCGTCTGGCGCATGGAAAGGGGTGCGATTACGTCCACGACGGGTCGTGGGGTTTCTTCGACCGGTTCCTGGTTTTTTTGAAAGGCATCGGCTATCTGACGACGCTCAACCTCGACGGCGAAGGGTACGCGCGGCGGATGATCACGATCGCGAAGCTTTTGTTGACGTACCAGGCGCGGGTGCTTTTGGGGATCGATTCGGTGAACAAGATCCCGCACATGCTGTTCGGGGACATTGGGCTGTTGATGACGCTGGGCTGGACGGCGATGCAGATCAAGGAGGGGGTGTGCAAGCGAGGCAAGGGGAAGCACGACGGTCCAATCCACAAGGACACGTTGCCCGATTGCCTTCAGCGACTCAGCGCCGAGGAAATCACGCAGTGCCTCAACGACGGGATTCAACTGCTGCGCAAGATCGGCATCCGTTTCAGCGGGATATTTGCCCTGGATGCGACCGACCTGACAACGACCGAGAAATGCAAGGGGCGGGGCGTCAAGCGTATCGAGCACAAAAAGCGAGATAAAGATGGAAATCCGGTGGTGATTCCGGAGATGGTGTACGGGTTCAAGCTGGTTTACGTGTTCGACGTGTTGCGGCGCTACGTGGTGGCAGCGAAGATGCTGCAGATTCAGGAGAGCGAGAACCCGTACTTGTTGGAGATGGTAGACCAGGCCCGCAAGAACATTGGGCGGGATGTGATTCGGCTGCTGCTTGTGGACCGTGGTTTTCTGGACGGGGGACGGCTGTGGGAGCTCAAGCACAAGCGGGGCATAGACTTTGTGATACCCTCTAAGACCGATATGGCGGTGAGCCAGGACATTCGGGGCATGCGACGTCTGCCCGAGGATGAACATCTACGTCGGCAGGAATGGGACACCGAGGAGGGAACGGTCCGCGCGGTCGGCGTGGCGGGTCTGACAACCTTCGATGAGTATCGTGATCCGAGGCGAAAAAGGACCTCACCCCAACCCATCAACGCGGTCATGGTGACCTGCTGGGAGGGACACGAGTACACGCCCGGAGAGGAGAAGGTGTTCCTGACTTCACTCGGTGTTCATACCCCCCGGGAAGTGATAGACCGCTACGACCTGCGCAGCCTCATCGAGAACTGCGGCAACCGCGACCTGAAGCAGGGGTGGCTTATCAACAAGTATCCCAAGAAGCAGGTGGATGCCATCCGCGCCCATGTCTATCTCACCATCGGGATGTTCAACATGACGCTGGCCTACCGCAGTCACGAGGGCGAGGAGATAGCCCAGGAATGCATTCGCCGCTACCGTCTCAAGACCATGGCCCAGGCCCGACACAAATGCATGATCGTCTGCGGCGACCACTACGCCATCTTCGACCTGGAAGAGCTGATGATGCTTCTCGGTCAGCCGGTGCGCTGCCCCATGCGCACCGATGAAGAACAGTTCCGCAAGCTTCACGGGTTGTAGCCGCCCTCGCACCCCACCCGCACTTTCCCCACGTCTTCCCCCTTACAAAGCCTTCCCATGCGCCACACGAGTCCGCCCCGCCGGCGAGTGCCCAACTCAATCCCCTCTACCCGTCCAGACGCGCTGCCCGGCTCCCGATCGGCCATAAGATCGCCCCTCTTTGTCCGGCCGCGCCCCCTTTCCGAAGCAAGCCCTGCCCTTATGGCACAATTTCAGAAAACACTTGACAGGCTTTCCGGCTGGTGCTAATTATGGTGTATATGTCAGGGGGGGCCGTATCCAGCCTCGCCGGGAGAAAGCAATCCGTAAGTGTAGTGGGGACAGAAAAATGAATGCTTCGGAGGCTTCTTCTTTTGGCAGTTTGGTCTGCATAAGCAGGCCTTTTTTTGTCTCCTGCGGCATTCGGCAACACGGATTTCCGGTTTGCGCTTCGGGGCTCCGCAATGGGGCTCGGGGCTTTTCCATCCCGCAATCGGCAATCCGAAATCCAAGACCAAAGAACAGAGGAGGGGTCCAAAATGAGTAACTTGCACAGAATCAAGGGATTAGGACTTGTCAGGGGGGGGGGTAGCGCTTGCTCTTCTCGGGGTGCTCGCCATGGCTCACCCGTCCGATGAGATCGGTCCTCCGGTAAGGCCGAGACCCAATTACGCCCCCGGCGTCTTGATTGTTAAGCTCAAAGAACCCGTCGCCGACCAACTCAAAGCCGCCCTCGTCCGAGGCGAACCGCTTCACCAGGTCTCGCTCACTCCCTCCCTCGACGCCCTCAACACCAAATGCGCCCTCAAGGACATGCGTTTGCTCTTCCGGAGCTTCCAGGTGAAGGACGAGGTCGGGCGGGTTGTGGGCGTTGAGACAATGGCGGAGCACTTTAGAAGGGCCAGTGACCAATTCCCCGCGAGAGCGGCGAGGGGAGCCCTGGAGTACAGGGGGCCGGACCTGACGACCTTCTTTAAGCTGCGCACCGAGCGAGGAGCCGACATCGAGGCTGCGGCGGCCGAGTATGGCAGGGACCCCGACGTCGAGTACGCGGGTCCCGACTACGAGGCCAAGGTGGCATGGCAACCCAATGACCACTTCTACAACACGCCCATTCCCGGTTCCTGGGGACAGCCGTACTCAGACCTTTGGGGCATAAAGAAGATCCGCTGCGGTGAGGGTTGGGACTATTCCAAGGGCTCCGGCGTCACGGTCGCTGTGATCGACAGCGGAACCTGGTACAGGTACTGCACCGGCCAGCCACCCGGCGTTGAGAACTACGACGGGCACCTGGACTTGAAGCCGAACCTCTGGATCAACTACTACGAGTACTACGGCCGCCCAGGCTACGACGACGACGGCAATGGCTACATTGACGACAAGTACGGCTACAATTTCGTTGACAACCCGGAAGACCCGGAAGACAGCGTTGGATCCGATCCCATGGACTTCAATGGCCATGGGACGCACGTTGGCGGGACGATAGCCGCGGTCGGCAACAACGTCAACGGCGTGATCGGGGTCGCCCCGCAAGCGCGGGTCATGACCGTGAAAGCGCTGTCTCGCGGAGGCTGGGGGTACAACAGTTGGATCGCGGACGGCATTGAGTACGCCGCGAGCAACGGCGCCGATGTTTTCAACCTGAGCCTCGGAGGCCCGGGAAAGCCGTTCGATGTGGTGAGTGCTATAGAGTACGCCTACAGTTTAGGTTGCGTCATCGTCGTCGCGGCTGGCAACGACAGCCTGAATGCGACGTGGCACTGCCCCGCTAACCTCGCGCGGACGATAACGGTTTCTGCGACCGACTATCAGGACAGCCCCGCGAGCTTCACGAACTACGGGACGGTCGTCGATGTAGCCGCGCCGGGCTGCGATATCCTCTCAACCAGGTCCGCGAGCGACACTCACTCCCAGTCGCTGTGGATAGACGATCCGGAGGACCCGGGCGACCTGAAGATGTACCTGCGCCTCAACGGGACCAGTATGTCCGCGCCGCATGTGGCAGGCACGGCGGCCCTCGTCCTCTCCGTGAACCCGTCGTTGAACCCCGAGGAAGTCAGAACGTGCCTAAGGAAGTCCGCGGTGGACCTTGGCGAGTACGGCTTCGACGAGTTCTACGGCTTCGGCCGAACGGACGCCATGGGGGCTGTGCAGCGCGCCTACACGGCTTCGTACGCCTGCCAGGCCCTGATCATGGAGCCCGAAGACGGGGAGGTGTTCGTGCGCGACGAGGGCGCTGGCGTTGACGTGTACGGCATCGCCGACAGCGACTACTGGGACTACTACCCCTATTGCTGGGACGTTTACTACAAGCCCAAGTACGGCTCGTCAGCCTGGAACTATCTGAGTTCAGGGTACAATCGGGCACCCTGGTACTACGGTACGCACATGGGCACGATCAGTTTCGACAACGTACCCGACGGGTCTGTCTCCATTCGTCTGACCGTGTACGGCTACTACGGCGAGGCGTTCTGCGATTACAAGACGGTCGTAGTATGCACTTCGAGACACTACATCTATTACGACCCCCCCGACTTGCCCAACTGGGTGAAGCCTGGGGTCCCCCATTCCGCATGCGGGTGTCCTCTTATAGCCGACCTTACTACCGCCTACTCCGGAAAGGAGATATTCATCGGGACGGAGGGCAGGTACGTGTATGACTTCCTCGATGGGGAATGGACGGAGGTGTGGCGGCCCGGGTTCTACAGAGCCGTGCGCAGTGACGGGAATGCTCTCTGGGAGGATGTTTGCAACGACTACAGTTCCCAGGAGCCGACCCACTACGGCACATTCGCTCCCCCAACGGGCGCGGAACTCAACAGCTACTACCCGTTGGAGGAGGTGGTTCTCCCGACCGAGAAGGGGTTTGAGCCTCCGGAAACTCTGAAGACGCTCCGCATGTTCAGCGCGGGCGGCCAGCAAGTCTGGGAAAGGCTGATGTCGGCGCACTACTACGCGTGGGGGTCCGCGGCCTCTGTAGCAGACCTCGAGAGTGGGTACGCCGGCCAGGAGGTGGTCGTGGCGCACGGGGGCAACGTGTCGTGCTTGACCGGGGACCTCAGCCTGGTCATTTGGTCTGTGCCGGTCTCCGGGAGCCAGGCCCTTGCCTTTTCCTCTCCTGTCATTGCGAACATGGACGGGCAGTCCGACCTTGAGATCGCGGTCGGGACCCACGGGGACTCGCCTTCGGACAAGGTTCGTGTGCTCAAGCGGATCGGCGGGTCCTGGCAGATTTACCGGACGTTCACGGTCGGAAACGCGGTAAGGTCATCTCCGGCCGCCGCAGACCTGTTCTCGCAGTGGCCGGATCCGAAGGGGGTTGTGAAGCAGACGCCGGGCTGCGAGATCGTGGTTGGCACATCTAATGCCACTAACCCCGGCAAGGTTTACTGCCTCTCCGCATCCGCCCTGTTAACGTGCTGGACGTACACGCCGGGGGCCGGGAGTGCAGTCATCTCCTCGCCTGCGATCGCCGACCTCGACGGCGACGCAGACTTGGAGATCGTCGTGGGGTGCGACATCTGGGGCGGCGGGGGCAAGGTTCTGTGCCTGCACCACGACGGGACACTCAAATGGGAGTTGCAGACGCTATGGCATTTCTCGCGGTCATCGCCTGCGATCGCGGATCTGGACCCGGCCCATCCGGGCCTTGAGGTCGCGATAATGGACCTTGCGGGCAGGCTCTACATTTTGCACGGCGACGACGGGACGGTACAGTGGTGCGTTGACATCCCCGGCTATTGCAGTGTTTGGCCGAACTACTCCCCTGCTGTCGGGGATGTGCGGCCCGACGCGCCGGGACTTGAGATTGTTGCCGCCATGCAGGATGACTATCTGTACATTTTCAATATTGCCGGGACCCAGTCCGGCATCGTCCCATGGCCGATGTTCCACCACGACGCGCGGCACACCGGATACGCACCTTGACGCCCGCCACCGAAGGCTGGGCTTCTCGTTGGGCCGTGCGCGTCGTTGAACCTTCTGCATGGAGGAACTTTCTATGCACTTTAAGACCACGAATTTGGTAGCCAGCGCTCTAAGCTGCCTGGCAGTTATGGCCTGCTGTTCCCTCTGGGCGCAGCCGGCGGGGCAGCAGTTCGAGCGGGAACTCCCTGACTATTTCATCCCAGGCTGGACGTTGACGGTTGTCCTTCGAGGCCCCTCCACCCTCGCCCGCGCGACTGTGGAGGAGATCATCCCGCCCCGATGGTCACCCTCGGGGCTTGAATCCTCCCGGTGGTTCTTCTCCTTCGATGAGTCGTCCGGAACCATCACATGGCACCTTGACATCGAAGCCACGGTTCCGGAGGGTTTTTGGTTTTCCTACAAAGTAACTCCCCCCCCCGACTACGGGGAGTCCGCCACATTCGACGGGCGAGCGCGCTCCTCTATCCCGACGGTTGGCGACTCAGTAATCTATCCCAGAAGCGGCAACCCCCTGTACAAGCCCGCGTGGGCCACGATCCAGGCGACGGTTGACTCCTGCCTCTGGGGTGACACCGTCATGGTCTTGGCCGCCCAGACGCCATTCGCCGAGAATGTCGTGATGAAACCCGGGGTGGACCTTGTGGGCTTCGTGGATTCGCCCTTCTATGAGCCGGTCTCCTATGATCCGCCGCTGATTGAGGCGGCTTCGGCCGATGAGCCGGCGATTACGGCGGCGGCGTACTGTAAAATCAGCGGGTTTGTGATTCGCTCGGCGGGAGTGGGAATTCGGGTGCTTGACCCGACGGTGGAGATTTCGAATTGCCTCATCATAGGGACGAGCACGGCGGGGATTGAGTACGTGGGAACGACGGAAGGGAAAATCACGAATTGCACGATTGTGGACAATGAGGGCGTTGGGGTTCTCTGCCATGAGCCGTCGCCGAATGTCGTTGTGTCAAATTCGATTTTCGTTGGTAATGGCGGGAAGGACGTCGAGAACTGCACCGCCGGGTTTTCTCTCCTCCAGGATGAGATTGAGCCTGGCTCGGGCGAGAACAATATTTCCGGCGACCCGATGTTCGTGAATCCCTACGAAGGCGATTACCGGCTTCTTCGCGGGTCGCCGTGCATTGACGCGGGAGACAATTCGAGCATTGCGGGGGACGCTGTGGACATCCTCAGCAAACCACGAATCCTCTTCGGCGGAAGCAGCCAGACGGTTGACATGGGCGCCTATGAATTCTGGATGGTGGAAGCGAGGCTCGAGCAGCATTCTCCTGCACAAATGGCCGTCACGTGGGCGAGCTGCCCCGGAAAGACCTATACAGTTCTCTTTTCACCGGACCTCATAACCTGGGAAATCGCAGCGGAGGGTCTGCCTTCGGCAGGCGCCACTACCACATGGCTTGACGCGGCCCGCGGGTCGTCTTCCTCCCCCGCAGGGTTCTACAAGGTGGGTCTCGACGAGTGACGGCTTTCGCTTAGCGCGCCACCGCGGCACAGGCATTCGTGCACATGGCCCTCGAACTATGCCCAGGCACATCTTCGGTGGCGCTCAGTCCAGCGCCTGTTGCCGGCGGCTGTGTCCTCCGCGGACAACCGTTCGCGCGTACACCCCGACTGTGCCTTCTTGCGACCCCACACGCCCGTAAGGTCTGTCCGCTCCGAGCGATTTCTTGATTGGGACTGCGGGCGGCTGGTATCATCCGCACCATGCTGAATTTCTCTGCCGACCCCTTTCGGTTGTATGCGCTGGGCTTCGCGGCCACGACGGTCTTGATGACGTCGCCACCTTCACAAGGCCCGCAGAACACCGCTGAGAATCCGGTCTGGACATCTCCCAACGGGTATCGCGTTCTGATGTCCGGTGACCCGAGGGGACGCGGCCGGTCGAATTCGCCCGCGTCGGTGGATATTGATTTTCAGAAGGTTCTGGCAAATCGGGGTTCTTCGGGAATCTTCGATGAAAGCACCGTCGAGGTCGTGGCTTACACGGAGCACGGACAGCCGCACGTGTTCGACTCGTCGCGCGAGGGATATGAGCGATGCCTCTTGCCCCGGCGTGTCCAGAGGTATTTCGGGATTCCGACGGTAACGCTCAGCTTCGTCGTGCCTAACGAGAGGCTGACGAGGTACGCCGCATATTTCGACACGGAGGAATCCGGCCGTGGGAAACCTCGGCGCTATCATGGGCTTGTAGGCGATGGCGACAGGTTCAGCGAGGGGTTCAAGCGAAGGGAAATCGGCGCCAGTCACTTCGACCAGTTCTGCGATTTCGATGGGGACGGCGACCTGGACCTGTTCAAAGGCGGTGTCGAGCCGTTTGTCTATTGTTACGAGAACATAGGGGGAAATCGTCTTGTGGATCGCGGGCGGTTGACCTCCGGCGGCAAGCTCTTCACGCTGCCCAGAAGTGACGATAACCGGAGTTGGGTCACGGTGGCGTTCCACGACTGGGATGGCGACGGGGACCAGGATTTCTTTCCCAGCTTTATGGATGGCCCCGACGCGGGAAAGATAGTTTTCTACAGGAACACAACCCGCGAACACGGCGGGCAGCTTTCGTTCACGAGGGTCGGCGACCTTCAAACCGCGTCCGGCGTACCTCTCGCTGGCGGAGACCAAGCGGGCGGCTGGTTCCCCTCCATCACGTTCACCGTGGACTGGGACGGAGACGGCGACGGCAGAACAGATGTGCTTGTGGGGAGCAACAATCACTGCTACCTCTACCGCAACCTGGGGCTGGGTGAAGATAGTCTGCCGCAACTGGCCGATGCGGTCGCAGTCCAGACTGCTGGCAAAGACCTCGTGTTGACTAACCCCCGTTTCGACTGCGCCGACATAGACGGAGACGGGGATTTGGACCTCTTCGCCGGGACGCAGCCCGGGCCGGTTTACTGGTTCAAGAACATCGGCACGCGCACCAAGCCCGAATTCGAGAGCGGTTCGGTCATAGCCTATGGCGGCAAATACCTGATCGGCGACGCACATTCCGGCGTGAAAGTGGCGGACTTCGACGGGGATGGTTTGCTGGACATTGTGGTCGGCCGGTTTTGGGAACGAACTGACCTGTCCGAGCCGGAGTCGCCAAGGGACTATGGCGGCTTTCTCAAGAACGTCGGCACGCAGACCTTTCCTCGTTTTGAAAGGACGACGGTCGGTTCGCCCTATACGGAACAGTTCCAGATTTGCGATGCGGTGCGCCAGAACAGTGTCCGAGCAGTGGACTGGGACCGCGACGGAAAGACGGACCTTCTCGCGGGCGACACCGATGGATTTGTCTGGTACTTTCGCAACGAGACCGGGAGGCTTTTCCCTCTCTTTGCAGCGGGCGAAAAGTTGACAGCGGACGGAAAGCCGCTCAGCGTTACCTCCAGCGGAGGACACGCCCGCCTCGATGTCTGCGATTGGAACGAAAATGGTGAGGCGGATTTGCTCGTCGCGGACGGCGGCGGAACCGTGACGCCGTTCCTGAGCAAAGGCGGTTCCGTATTGGCACAAGGCCAGAGCATCATGGCGGCAGGTAAGCCCCTCCGCGGCGGCGCCCGCGCGAGCGTCCTCGTCTGTGACTGGGACAACGATGGCCGGAATGACCTCGTCCTTGCCTATGAAAGGGGGTATTCCTTCTGCCGAAACATTGGCAAACCGGGCAATCCCGTTCTTGCGGAGGCAAAACCCATATCGTTCGGCGGCCAGGCTGTTGCCTACGTCAGACCCAATCTGGGCTCCTTCGTGGACTGGGACGGCGATGGCAAAAAGGATTTCATCGGCTGCCACTTCGAGAACAGCATCCGGTTTTATCGCAACGTCGGTTCGGGGAAACCTGACAGGGAGCCCCAGTTCTCATCCGCCGAGGGAGTGGTCATACTCCAGTCGTGGACGCCGCAGATGATTTCGGGCGCCGATGCCGTGGATTGGAACGGAGACGGGGACATTGACATCCTAACCGGGCAAGGACACGGCGGGAGCGGCCTTCGCTTCTTCGAACGGGATTACCTCGAAGACGAACTGAACGGCACTCACCCCGTCGTAACCATCACCGGCGTGGAGGAGAAACGCGTTCGTTGATTCCGTTGGCCGGAAGCGCAGAATACAGTATAGTCTCCCCCGAAGCTCGTCTGCCCCGTCGGAGCGATGTGCCCACTACAGGAGGTTTCACGATGGTTTTGAACCATTTTCAAAGACTTCTGGCAGCAGCATTCTCCATTGTTTGTCTCGCGCCAGCCAGCGCTGCGAGTGGCTACTCTGACAGCCTCCCTTCTTTTCTCGACGTCGTGCGTCGTTATGCGGACGTTATGATTGAGCGCGGTCGCGATACCTACGGGCCGAAGAAGAGCGGGTTGCTTCTGAGCGCACTGGATCGGATGACTCTGGCGCCGCTCACCGCGCGCCCCGCGCCTCCCGGAGGCATCCGGCGGGAAGACCGACCCGGCCGCCCGTGGGCAGCCCTGACAGGGGCCAATCCCCAACTCGACGAGAATCTCCTCCGCGTGCTCTATGTCTTGAGCGAAATCACCGGCGACCCGCGTTACCGCGACGTAGCCGACGAGGAGCTGACGTGGTTTCTCAACAACACCATGTCGCCCGCCACAAACCTGCTTCCCTGGGGCGAACACCTCTCCTGGGACGTAATGCTCGACGAGCCAATCGCCGGCGGCACCGTGGTGATGCACGAGTTCGCCCGGCCGTGGGTTCTCTGGGAGCGTTGCTTCGCGCTGGCGCCGGAGGCCAGCAAGCGGTTTGCTCTGGGACTGTGGGAGCACCAAATCGCAAATCACGAGACCGGCGGCTTCGACCGCCATGCGCCCTATTTTGAGCACGGCCCCGTGGATGGGAAAGATTTCCCCCGCCACGCAGGGTTCTACATTGGGACCTGGTGTTACGCCTACAAGCACACAAAGGACGAGACATTTCTGCGCGCGATCGAGGCGCTTCTCACGCGTTTCGAGAGGAAGCGCGTTCAGCCGGACGGCTCGATGGCCGCCACCATCGGACCCCTCGACTGTCACATCGCCGCTGTGGTCGTGCCCGAGCCTCTATCTTCTCGCCTGCGCGCCTTCGCAGAAAAAGAGGATGAGTTAATCCTCTCGGAGCTGCGCACAAGACCAATCGTAAGCCAGCGGCCCATGTGGGAAGCGAGGTACAGCTCAGCGACGGCAGCCTCTTCCGCCATGTTCTACCTCGCGCGGTACGAGCAAGTCGGCAAGAAGGCTTATCGAGACGCTGTCATCGAAACGGCCGATGCCTATCTGAATTCTCTGCCGGAGGAGGACGTGGACGTGTGGCCGATGAGTTTCGCGCACGCGATCAGTGTCGAGCTCGCCGCATACCGCTGGACGGAACGCGAGGACTACCTTGCCTGCGCGCGTGAGCTGGGGACAACGGCCGTAAACATGTTCTGGCAGGATAACCCCTTGCCCCGCGCCAGTTTCAAAACCGGGCATTACGAGACGATCACCGGAGCCGATTCCCTTGCTCTGTCGCTTCTCGAGCTTCATGCGATCATGCATAGCCTAAAAGTAACCATACCGTCGAACACCATTGACCGTTGACAGGTGACACAACCAAGATGAACAAGCCAGCCCAGTTTCGGATTCGCCTCTCCTTTCATAAGGGCAACGCGCCGCGGAGAGCTGTTCTTTTCTCTCTTTTGTTTGCGTTCCTCGCGGTTTCGTGCAATGGCGCTGAGGTCCCGTCCTCGCCTTTTCTCGGCGCCGTTTATCGTTACGCAGACGCCGTGCTCCAGCATGGTCGGGATACCTTCGGACCCCAGAAGAGCAACCTGTTTCTGAGCGCGTTGGATCGCGGTACTCTGGGTCCTCTGAGCCACCGCCCGCCCGCACCGGCGGGTGTGCGAGAGGGCGACCGCGTGGGTGTTGCTCCCGGCCCCCTGCTGGGCGCCAACCCGCAGCACGATGAGAATCTCCTGCGCCTTCTCTACACGCTCACCGCGCTGTCCGGTAAGCGTGAATATGCGGATGCCGCAGATGCAGAACTGAAGTGGTTTCTTGAGAACACGAGGTCGCCGGGCACGGGTCTCCTTCCCTGGGGCGAGCACATGTCCTGGAATGTCATGACGGATGAGCCTATACCCGGCCAGCAGAGCAGCGACTCGGCGGCGATGCACGAATTCGCCAGGCCCTGGATGCTCTGGGACCGATGCTTTGAGTTGGCGCCGGAGGCGAGCCATCAATTCGCTCTGGGACTGTGGGAACACCAGGTTGCCGACCACAAAACCGGCGCCTTCGACCGACACGCGGCGTTCCGGGAACACGCGCCGAGGGATGGAATGGATTTTCCGCGGCATGGGGGGTTTTACATCCGCACCTGGGCGGTTGATTACTCGCACACCAAAGACCCGACGATGCTCAGAGCGATTGAGACGCTCTTAGAGAGATTTGAGAAAAAACGTCATCCCCAAACCGGCTTGATTGAACACCGGAGCGAAGACCCGCACGGGATACCGGCCTCGTCCCTTTCCCTGGCTATTGACTGCGATGCGGCCGCCCGCTGCGTTCCCCAACCGCTATCGTCTCGCTTGAGAACCTTCGCCAGCCGGGAGGACGAGGTCTTCTGCCGCCTGCCTCACGACCTGAAAGGAAGAGGTGGTTTTGTCGCGACCGTCGAGAAGGCAACGGGCAAACCGGTCGGCGACAGCACTCCTCTCTGGGAGGCGCGCTATGGAAGTTGCACCACCACACAGGTCGCCATGATGTGCGTCGCAAGATATGAGAACACGGGCAAGACCGGATACCGCGACCTGATCGTTCAGGCTGCCGACGCGTATCTCAAGTCAACTCCGCCTGAGGACCAGGACGTCTGGCCAATGACCTTTGGGCACGCCATTAGCCTCCAGCTTGCCGCCTGGCGGCACACCGCCCGCGTCGAATACCTTGACTTTGCCCGGCAGCTTGGCAGTTTGGCGGTCGAGAAATTCTGGCAGGACAATCCCCTGCCTCGCGCCAGTTTGAAGACGGAGCATTACGAGAGCATCACCGGCGCGGATAGTTTAGCTCTGGCTCTGGTCGAACTCCATCTGAGCATCCTTCATATCACCGCCGTGAATTGCCCCTCCAACACGATAGACCGTTGAAGCGCCCGACCGCTGCACGAGCACGCCGGTTGCCTTCGACTTCGCTTGAGCATGAGGCAACTCGCATAGCTCGATCTGTGGAGTCCTCGGCAGCGGAGTAGCTGGATTCCCCCGGCGCAACCCCAGGGCCGGCCAGCAAACACAAGGGAATAGTGCTTTTCGCGGCGAGGGCCAGCGGAAAAGAAAGTGGAACCTATCCGGCCTCGTCAACTATCTCGATTTCCTTGAACCGGCAGAAATACTCCAACTCTTTTCGGATATCACCGTAACAAGTCACGCGGTGAATCCCGCTCCCCCAGTTTCTCCACAGCTTCTCTGCCTGGCCGTCAATCCTCACGGTGATTTTGCTGCGGCAGCCTCTGTCGGTTTCCGGAGTGCCAATGATTTCCCCTGTGAAGTACTTCAGCAGCGACGTGCCGTCCAGGATCGCTTGCGTGACTCTCTGACCGACCCGCATCCTCACCTGGGGCACGGCGCCCTCGCGACGTTCCATGATGCTGCGCAGCTTATACGAGGCCGCGGGACCTTCGGGTCCATCCATCTTCCTCGTCCCCAGGCAGTGAATCAATGTGGCTGTATTTGTGGAAAAGTCAAAGGTGGGATTGTTGACAAACCCAGGTCTCCCCGCCAGCCCCTGGAACAGAATATGGATCATGGCGCAAGGAAGGTCGGATTGGCAGATGCCGCCCAATCCCATGTCGTTGAGGCGGGTGAATCCAATGCACGGGTAAGCTGGAGTCTTGCCCCACATGCTTCCATAGCAATCCACGGTCATGACCGTCGCGTTTTCTTCCTCCAGGAGCCCTTCGAAAGCCAGCGCCAGCTTGCACGACTTGACAATCTCTTCCCGGGACGGTTCCACGACCTCCTCGGCCTCTGAGATCCACCGCTCAGCCTCCGCCGTCGCCTCCGCGTCGGTTACATTCCCGTAGGCATCCTGGACTCGCTCAAGTTCCACCTTCTTGATGGTCGTTCCGAACTTCGTTTTCATTGCCCCGGCGTATTCGTCGAATGGCCCTGTCGTCAGGTTGAGAATCTTGGCTTCTCTCAGGTGGTGGATCGCGCGGAAGGGCCGGATGGCGACCGCGAGTTGATTGTAGTCCGTGGACAAGATGCACTCCATTTTCTTGCCCAGTTCCTGTCGGCGAATGGAGCTGAGGTCGTACCACTCGTGCCCGGAGTAAGGGGCGGAAAAGACGATTGTGGGACGACCCAGTAGCAGAATTTCCTGTAGGATGGGAAGGATCCACAGCGAGAGGTGGATGACGAGAATACCATCCGCCTCCTTCAATCGGCCTGCGAGGGGCCGAAGCTGCTCCACGGAAGTGACCAATTCATCTACGACGAAGTCTACGTCGGACAGTTCCTTCCGCAATTCGGCGAATTTCGATTGATAGAGGGCCACTTCCTTCTTCAGGTCAAGGTTGGGGTTTGGATAATGTGCCTCAGGGATTCCGAGGTAAACGCGGCCGACTTTGACCCTGGATGTCCTACAGCCCGGGCTTATCAGCTTTGAGCTTCTCTCAGAACCCTCAGCCCCCAATGCGGTCGCGCCTCCGACGTACAAGGCGCCTCCCGCCGCCGCCAGTTTCATGAACTCTCTGCGACTCATGCTCTCCTTCATTGGGCTGACCCTTTTCTCTTTCGATTGTTGATTGGCATAGCCGGTTTCATTGCGACTCGGACATCACCCGATAAAAGCGCTGGAGGAGGCCCCTGACGTCGTCGTCCGTCCAACTCGGCTCGATGGGGAATCCGCCAGGGTAAGCGATAATCCATATTGGATTGTCCAGATCATCTGTGTACTGAACCGAGTACCGGCCGCTGCCGAAGGGATGCCAGGTTAGGAAGACCGAATTCCCGACCTTTCGGATTGTCGGGGATGTCCGAACATGGCCGGTGATGGCCAGAATGTTGAAACTCGTGGTCCCCCACAGGTTGGTTTGGGGATCACTCACCAGAAAGATTATCCTGGTGAGGGTCTTGGCGCTTTCCACCCGGTCGAATTCGAAGACGTACAGGGCGAAATTCGACCCGCCGGACGATCTCGCCATCCCGGCGATGCCTAGGGTGAGCGGCGCCGGAGGTGTCCTCGGTGGGTCGCCCAGATACCAATCCTGAGAAAGAAGGAGGAAATCCTGCGTGGAACCATCGTCGTACTCCAGCCGCACCTTCAGCGTGTCCGTGTTGGCTCCATTGTGGCCGTTGCCGACACTCGTCAGGAACCGCAGTTTCTCGAACCTGGCTGCCTGGCCTGTTGCAGAAAGGTCGAAGGACTTGTCGCCCAGTGAATTCACCACGGACAGCATGTTCAGATTGTCATAGTTGCCCAACTGGAAATCCTGAACCTTTCCATCGGATGGAAGTCCGGGCCAGGTGTTGTACCCGTTCTCGATCAGGCACTCTCCAGAAAAATCGAAGCCGTCCCAGAGCTGGTCTCCGACGGCTACGCTCCAGATTCCATCGTTGTTGAAGACGTTTGCCATGTCGAGTTTCTTCGCGATGCCCGGTCGCGTCCGAGCATAACCGGTAACCGCCAGAATGTTGAACGTGTTGCCCCAACCCAAGTTGCCGACGGTGCTTTGAGGGTCACCCTCCCGGAAGATGATCCGGATCAAGTTCTTGGTGACATCAACCTCGCCGAACTCGAACACATACAGCGCGAAATCGGAGCCGTCATCGGACCGCGCCATCCCGGAAATGCCGAGCGTAAGAGGAGCCGGCGGAGTCCTTGGCGGGGAACCGAGATACCAATCCTGAGTGAGGAGGAGGAAATCCTGCGTCGTGGCATCATCGTACACCAAGCGCACCATCAGTTTGTCCGTGGAGGTTCCTTTGTAGCCGTTGCCCGCGGCGGTCAGGAAACGCAGTTTCTGGAACTTGGCTATGCCCGCCGAGGAAAGGTCAAATGTCACGTCACCGACTTCATCGTAAATACGCAGGACGTTGGGACCATCGTAGTTGCCCAACTGGAAATCTTGGACCCTCCCGTCGGATGAAAGACCCGGCCACCCGTTGTAACCGTTCTCGATCAGGCAAGGTCCTCCGATCTGATCGAACCCATCGAAGGCTTGGTCTCCGACAGCTATGCTCCAGATTCCGTCGCGGTTGAACATGCCTGTCATGTCGAATTTCGTGACGAAGAGGGGTTCTACGGGGGCCCGCGCCGTGATGGCGAGAATATTGAACCTATTTCGCCAGTTCGTGTCGCCAATGGTGGTCTGAGGGTCGCTTTCCATGAAGACGATTTTCGTGAGGGTCTTGGTGCAGTCAACCTGGTCGAATTCGAACACATACAGTGCGAAATTGGAGCCGTCGTCCGATCTCGCCATGCCGGAGATGCCCAGCGTGAGCGGAGCCGGGGGTGTCCTCGGCGGGGAACCCAGATACCAATCTTGAGAAAGGAGAAGGAATTTCCGCGTCGTGCCGTCCTCGTAAATCAACTTAACCGCGAGCTTGTCCGTTTCAGTCCCTTTGCCTCCATCACCGCTGCTGACCAAAAAACGGAGCTTCCCGAACTTGCCCGCCTGACCCGTGGCAGCAAGGTCAAAAGTTTTGTCACCCCAATTCTGAGTGATTCCTACGATGTTGAGGTCGTCGTAGTTGCCTAAGCGGAAATCCTGAACCTTGCCATCGGATGGGAGGCCGGGCCAGCCGCTGTGGCCGTTTTCGATGAGGCAGCGCCAGTCGCTGTCGAAGCCGTTCCAGGGCTGATACCCGACCCCAACGCTCCAGATTCCGTCCCAGTTGAAAACGCTTGTCATATCGAAGTGCATCGCGCTATACCCGTTGATGGCGAGGATGTTGAATCTGTTGTTAGGACTCGGGTCGCCGATGGTGCTGCGAGGGTCGCCCTCCATGAAGACAATCTGCGTCAGGGTCTTCGTGGGATCAACCTGATCGAATTCAAACACGTACAGGGGGGACTCGCCGAATCCGATCAAGACGGGAGCCGGTGTGAGCGGCGGCTGCGGCTGGTACGGTGCGGACAGATGCCAGTCTTGGGAAAGCAGGAGGAAGTCCCTAACGGAGACATCGGCGTACACGAGGCGCACCATCAGCTTATCAGCATCTGTCGCCGCTCCCGTTTGGCCGTCGGCAGTGGCCGTGAGAAAGCGGAGCTTCTCGAACCTGCCGGCCTGACCCGTTGCCGAAAGGTCAAAAACCGTGGTCCCCGCCCCCTGGACAATGGACAGCATGTTGAGGTTATCGTAGTCGCCCAACTGGAAATCCCCGACCTTCCCGTCGGGTGGAAGCCCTGCCTCGCCTGGATAGCCGGTATCCTCAGGCAGGCACTCTCCCGCCTGGTCGAACCCGTCGTTTGGCTGGTCTCCGACCGCGACGCTCCAGATTCCATCGCGGTTGAAAATGCTCGTCATGTCGAGCTTCGTCACCTCAACCGCGGCTCTGCACGCCGCAGGGGTCACAAGTAACAGAAGCACGAGAGTCAGTCTGAACAGGTTTCTCCGTACAGCCGAAATCATTCCTCTTATCCTTTTCTGCCACAGGGCGGTGGGCCCGGACGCAAAATTTACCCGCGCCGCGACGGTTCTCGATTTCCGGCTCGCAGAAACGTGTCTGGCCTTTCGGCGTCTCCGCGGAGCTGCTTTCAAGTTCTCGCAGGATTTCACGCGATTTTCGTCAGTCCAACCGGGTCGAATTCGGCATACCTCACGCACGTTGTCCAGGGATTGGAATGACGCCCTCCTTCGGGATTTCGACGTTACCGGTCTCGAAGTCTTCCGCGGTTGGCTTCAGCGTGAGGTTGTAGAAATCGGGCTTCTTGTTCGGGTCCACCATCGTTTCGTCCCAGAAGACCTGCTGACCCGTATATGCGGAGATTCTTCCTATGACCGCCGTGGCGGTGGATTCGGCGACAGCCTTTGCCTGGTCGAGCGGCTGTCCCTTTGCGACATAGTAAAGCGTGTCCACCTGCTCCTGCACAGAGTCGTTGGGCGCGTGCGGAAGGTCGGCTGGGATAGGCGATGCTTTCGGCTTCGGACCGTCGGATCCCGAGGTACGACCCTTTTCGTACACGAAGTCGTGCCCGGTCCAGTTCCAGCACCCATCAATCTGGCGGCACATGCTGTGGATGTGGATGTCGTCGCCGTAGTCGTAATCTACACTGAAGAAATCGTACATATCGCCAGCGGGACGCCGCCCTCGCCCCCCGAAACCGGCGGCGCTGACCGGTGGGCGACCGACGAACCAGTTGGCGATGTCAATGTTGTGGACGTGTTGCTCGACAAGGTGGTCGCCCGACAATGCGATCCAGTTCTGCCACGACCGGACGAGGTCCGCCGGTTCCTTCGGGTTGATCGGTTCCCGCCAGAACATGTGGCCAATGCAGAAGGCAATCCGTCCGCCGTAGAGCCGACCCAGAGCCTTTTCGACCGCTATTGACTGGTGCGTGTTGATGAAGCTCCAGTTATGGCGCATTTCCGTTCCCGACATAATGATTAGACCCTTTTTCTTTGCCAGTTCTCCGGCGGCGATAACTCGTCGGCAACCGGGCGGGTCCACGGCTACCGGCTTCTCAGCGAAAACGTGCCTGCCGGCCTCGATGCAGGCCTCTATGTGCACCGGACGGAAGAGCGGAGCCGTGGCCATCAGTACGATTTGCACATCGGTCTCAAGGAGCTTCCGGTAACAATCGGCCCCGCCGAAGCACCTCGTTGGCGGCAGGTTGAAACGGCGGCCTGTCCGCTGCGCACGGTCCTGGAAATAATCAGCCGTTCCCACGACCTCGACATTGAATCCGAGGAGTTTGCCCGCCTCAACACTATCGGCGAGGGCCTGGTTACCCCGCCCTCCACATCCGATGAGTCCGACCTTGAACGTCTTCCCTTGCCCTTTCTCCTCCGCTCCGAGAATCAGGGGCGCCCCGAGCGCCGCCCCCATGGTCCCTATGAACTCCCGCCTTGAGAAACGTGCATTACCTTTCCTCATGTGTGCCTTCTCCTTTCCGCTGGCAGGTTACAGGAAAAAGTTTGCGCTACTGGAGGACGTGGCTATGCCGCTTAGCCGCAACGACCGGGCGCAGAGGCGCGCCCCCGAGCCTGGACCAGACAGAGCGCAACGCTACCGGGGTGATATCAGTTGCCCACGCTGAACATCTGCAACGTCAGACACCCACCACGGCGGCCACCAGCAGCGCGACATGACTCCTCGGTGAATCAGAATGCGCTATGGCATTCCTTCCGGGCGGCTCAATGTCGGAACACGCTTGGCGACAAGAGAACCATCAGTATTCCCGGTTCTTCACGATGCCGGGCTGCGGGACGGGATACTTGCCGTCGGGCAGCGGCAGAAGCGGCGCCGGGCTGTCTTCCGTCAGGTTGTCCAGACCGGGGGCCATTTCGTGTTCGCAGTTGAGGATGTCATCCCAGGTGATGATCTGGCCCGTGTGGGCGGCCATACGACCCATGGAGGATACCATGCTGGCCTCGGCGCCTCGCTTCGCCTCGTTGTAAGGCTTGTCCTTCCGAATGGCGTCTATCAGGTCGTTCCATTCGTTCTGATAAGGGTTGTCCTCGTCCGGGTTGACTTTGGATTCCCAGATCATGTCTGAGCGCACGGGATTCTGGCCCTTGTACGTGCTCGAGGGCATCCCACAATCGCCCTCCTTGGAAGCGATAGCCATGCCTTTGGCGCCGTGAAGGTAGCTCGAATAGATGTTCTGGCAGCCCGTCATGCAGCGCCCGTCGAAAAGGAACGTAGTTCCGTCGGCATACGTGTATTCTACCGCGTACACGTCGAAATTCTGGTCCACGCTATCGCCGCGATAGTGTCGGCCGCCGAGCGCCTGGGCTTTAACCGGCCAGGCGTTTTTCATCCAGCCCTGATGATCAATGATATGGATGTAGAAGTCGCTATAGTTCCCGCCGCTCGCCCAGATGAAGCTGTGGAACCGCCGGACCTGGTAGCGAAGGTGGCTGATGCCTTCCGGCTTCGGGGGCGAGGCGAAGAAACCGATGGGCCCGTGCATCCGGTAGCCGCGCTGCAGGATGATGTCCCCGATTTCGCCATCGTGAACGCGCTTGGCCAGTTCTTGAAGCGCCCGGCTGTGACGGGACATCAGGCCTACGCCCACCTTGAGGTTCTTTTTGACCGATTCGTCTGCGAGTTGGAAAAGCTTTCGGGTGCTGGGACCATCAACCGTGACGGGCTTCTCCATGAACACATTAAGCCCCTTCTTGATGGCGTAGGCGAAGTTCACCCACCGGAAGGCGGGGGGCGTGGCGAAAATCGCCACGTCGCCGGGGCGGAGGCAATCCATCGCTTTTTTGTACGCGTCGAAGCCAGCGAATTTCCGATCCTCCGGCACATCGAACTGCTCGGCGGGCCTCTCCTTCAAGGAATTGTGGCTGCTGTTGAGGCGGTCCTCGAAGACGTCCGCCATGGCGACGAGTTTGGCGTGGCCGTTCGGGACCTCCATCGCGTTCACCGCGGCGCCAGTGCCCCTTCCGCCGCAGCCGACCAGGGCGACCTGGATCGTGTTGTCCTCCGCCGCGTGGACGTGTGGAATAGCGACTCCTGCCAGCGCCGAAGCCGCTGCCATCCGGCCAGTGTTTCTCAGAAACTCGCGACGGGACATGCTTTTTGCTGCACTCTCACTCATAGTAGGCCTCCTCCCATCTGTTACTGTTTCCTTATAGAGCGAATCAGTTCTGTTTCCTGTCCTGTGCCGATTTCACGGGCGCCGATCCGCCAGAAGGCACGCACGGACCGGCGAGCTTTACGCAATAGCTGCGCCGTTCTGGCGACCTTACGTGTATTTCCCCCTGCGCCAAATTCTTCAAGTCTTCTTGTCGGGGAATTGCTCAGGGCTGCATATTGGCTTCAACAATAAGCCGTTGCTCGCTCTTGGTCAAGTGGAGAGATACGGTTCCCGCAGTCGTCCCATTGTGCACACCCGCCACCTCGGGGCGCATGGTTCTTGAAGCGGCGCGGTGTTTCGGGCAAAATGCCCCCCAACAGATACGGAAGGAAGAAGGACATCTGTTGCGAACCGTGCACTGCTCAAGGCGCCCATCGCCCCGATTGGGCATATCAACCGCAGAAGGGTAGCAAGAGAAAATGAGACAAATAGCAATGCTCGCCCTTTTGAAAGCGCTTTTCTTGTGTGCCGTCGCTCTGTCGGCCGAAAATCAGGATGAGCTTCACGTCAGCATTTCCTGGGGACATCGCTCCGCGACCCCGTCGTCCTTCTACGTGAAGCTGTCGAGCGACGGAGTCGAGATTTCCGATGCCAGAGGGAAAGGTCTGGAATCAGAAGATACCTTCGAGGACGGGGCCTGGAGGACGCGAGCTGGCGGCGGGGATGTGGATGGAGTCGAGTTTGCCTTGACCTATCCGCGAACGGAAATCAAAGAAATCGAGAGGCTTCACCCGATCTGGGCCGACTTGATCGCCCAGAGCGACGCGGATACCGCGCGGCGGCTTCGTCTTGACCCTGCCTATCGGCCGGATGTTAGGAAGCTGACGATACGGATGAATCCGGAGGGGACAAAAGGGTTCAGCGTCACAGTGGATCAACTGCTCCAGAACAAGGCGTTCTGGGTGCCGTCTCTCGACACTTACGTGGCTGCCGGCGACCCGCCCATTCCATTTGCCGAGCACCAGAAGGAGCTATCTCTCTGGGAAGGCAAACGGATCCTCGACCAGGTTCACCAGGAACCGGAGGCAACTTACGAGCAGTGCAAGGCTCGATGGGAAGACATGGGAAACCCGGCGTATCGGCCTGCGTTCCAGCCGTTTCCCGGTCACATCGTCTGTCTGACTTGGGACAGCGCGATTCACAAGTTCGGCATTGACCGGGGCGCGGGCGTGTGGAGCGATTACGGGAATCCCGACCGATTTCGATTCTGGTTTGATTTCGGCGACCTCGCCAGCGGAATCACGGAGTCGTGGAAAGGCCAGTGGTTGTGGGGGCCTGGTTTCCCGATCATAACGACTGCTCTCGAAAAGGACGCCATCCGATATGAGGTCGAGCAGTTTGCTTATCCGCTCAACGGCCCCCCAGCGGAAAGACGCGGCGACATACCAACGGTGCTCATGCAGGCAGTGATGCTGAAGGAGCTATCGGGTCAGAGCCGGTCGGTCTCCGTGACGTTGCACCACGCGAGGAAACTGCCGCCTGATACCGAGGTTGAGATGACGCGCGAGGGCGGCACCGTGTTTATAGAGGATATTCGACGCAAGGCGATCCTCTTCGCGATTGACGGCGTTACCGGGCCTGTCACATGTTCCGGGCTGACGGACTTCAAGGACGACATGAAACGCCTGAGCGTCACCGTTACGATTGAACTCGCACCGCGTAGGGCGACCAGGTTTCGCGTCAAGTTGCCTTCACCCGTAGTTGATGACAGGGGGCGAGAAGCTCTGGCGGCTCTGGATTACGAGACTGCGCGGGCCGTTACGCTGAAATTCTGGGCGGACTACGAGGCACGCGGCGCCAGGTTTCGCGTGCCCGAAGAGGCGGTCAACGAGTTGTTCCGCGCGAACCTCTGGCACGCGCTGCGTCTGCCTCGCCGACACGGCGGCCAGGAACCGGGCGTCAAGATAGACCTGCCCTATTCGAGCTTCGCTTACACTCAGACCGGCATCCCCTGGCCGGTGAACCACTCCGTCTATGTGGATTACATGATCTATGATTTGCGCGGTTACCACGACCTCGCTCTTGAGGAGCTGATGGCGATCTTCCGAGAGAACCAGGAGCCAAACGGCCACATCAAGGGCTACGCGAACTGGCTCGTCTATACGCCTTCGACCCTCTATGCCGTCGCCAAGAACTTCCTGCTATCCCAGGATCGCCGCGCTTTCGAGCAGTTGCTTCCCGCTTCACTCAAGAGCATGGATTGGTGTCTCGAACGGGTCCGAGAGGCCCATAGCCAGGAAGGAGCAGCCCGTGGCCTTGTCCGAGGCCCTCTGAATGACGGAACGGGAGACGGCTACTGGGCTTTTAATCAAGCGTACATGTACGCGGGGCTTGACCTTTTCGGAAAGGCGCTGGAGCGTTTTGGACACCCGCGTGCGGAAAAATGTCAGGCAGCCGCTCGGGAACTTCAAGAGTCTATCAACCACGCATTTCGCATCGCGAGTGTCCAATCGCCCCTGGTTCAATTGCGAGACCATACCTATATTCCCTACGTGCCTTGTGAAGCGACGCGACCCGGTCGCCTGCTCGACCAGTGGTATCCGACGGATGTGGACACGGGCGCGGTTCATCTTCTGCGCTTGAGGGCGATTCCGGCGGACAGCGATCTGGCCGATTCACTCCTGAACGACCACGAAGACAATCTTTATCTGCACGGCTGGGGCATGGCCAACGAGCCGGTGTACAACCCGCAAGCCACCGCCTATCTCCTGCGAGACGACCCGGAGGCCGTGATCCGCGCCTTCTACAGCATGATGGCCTGTGCGTTCAGCCATTCCGTTTTCGAGCCGGTGGAACACCGCTGGTCGCACGGTCAGTACTTCGGTCCGCCGAGCACCGATGGCGCCTGGGCGGAACTCTACCGGAATATGTTGATTCAGGAACTGGATGATGACACGCTGCTCCTCTTCGCCGCCACGCCGAGGAAGTGGCTCGAGGACGGGAAGAGAATCAGGATCAAGCGGGCGCCGACCTACTACGGGAAACTGTCTGCGGTCGTCGAGAGCCACGCGGATTCCGGCGAAATCACAGCCAGAATAGAAATGCCCGGCGCGGCCAAAGCAAAGGACCTGCTCGTTCGCTTTCGCCATCCGCGAGGCAGCCCGATCTCATCCGTCAAGGTCAACGGCGCCCCGCGGACGGATTTCGACATCCAGAAAGAATGGGTTCGCATCCGAAATCCGAGAAGGGAGACCTATTACATCACCGTTCAGTACGGAGAGAAGTGGCCGGTCCCTGCGGGAGCTCAGGGTTTTGGTCTTGTTGCCATCCAGGGGCTTACGCCCGGTGGCAACGGGAGTGTCGCCCCTGCCGGGGCTACTGAAAGCCGGATCTCTTCTATCCGCGCGAATCCCCGGCGTCTGTCTGCAGCGCCGGCATTCCGAAGCATGTGCCTGGGGCATTATCCTTGCTGCACTCAATAATAAGAACAAGTTGAGGTCATGTCCGCTGCAAATAGACGGTGCGCGGGTGCCGCAGCCCACCCACACAAGGCAACCTTATGCCCTAAGGACAGCCCGCAGGTCGCCAGCCGTGAAGACGCCCTCGCCGGTGGCGCACTGCATCCGCTCTTCCCGCAAAGCCAGGAATCGCTTGCCGTCCCTATTGTCTCTTGCCACGATTACGCAGCCTCACCCGATTTCGCGCCGTCATTGACCAGAGGAGAGAAAAAGTGTAAAATATATACGACAATTGTAAGGGTGTGGGAAGGGCATCTGCCACCTACGACGCGCCCTCGCATGCGAGTCCGGCGGGAAAAACACAACCACCGGAGCACCACGAGAGCCAGGGTCGTGTCCTGCTGGGCAATGTGGAAAGCGCACAATTCTCTGCACGGTTGCAAGGAGAAGGCGGAGTTAGATTCATGATTCTTGCGAGAACGGCTTGCGTTGTCGTGTTTTTGTCCGTTTTTCTTGCGGTCGCGGTCTGCTCGGCTGGTGTTGTGATCAGCGAGTTCATGGCTGTGAACGGTTCGACGCTGCCGGACGGAGACGGAAACTTTTCGGACTGGATTGAGATTCACAATACCTCTGCGAGCGACGTGGACCTCACTGGCTGGTTTCTGACCGATGACCCCGGTGATTTGCAGAAATGGCCGTTTCCGGCCATGACGATCCACGGCAATGAGTTTCTGGTCCTGTTCGCTTCGGGGCAGGTGGTTGACGATTACGTTGACCCATTGGGCTACCTGCACACCAATTTCCGCCTGAGTCGAAATGATGCGGAACCCCTCGATAGCCTTCTTCTGGTCATGCCGGACGGGGCCACCGTGGCGCACGGCTACCAGGACTACCCGGAGCAGGCAGAGGACGTCTCGTATGGGCTGGCACAGGACATGGAATTTGGGACGCTGGTGCGGGAGGGAGCGGACGCCGTCGCGTTGATTCCGTACGAACCCGTGGAGAACTGGGCAGACACGGAATTCGATGATTCGGATTGGCTGTTGAGGGGAGGGACAGGTGTCGGATACGAGCGCGAAACCGGCTATGAGACTCTGATCAACCTTGACGTCGGGGCCATGTATGGGGCCAACGCGTCGCTTTATATCCGGATCGAGTTTGAGGTCGCCGACCCGGCGGTTTTTGACCTGATGACTCTTCGGATGAAGTACGACGACGGGTTCATCGCGTATCTGAATGGCGGACGGATTGCCGATGCGAACCCCCCTGCGACTCCAAGTTGGGATTCCCAGGCCTCAACTGGACATGAGGCCAGCGCAACCGATTACGAGGATTTCGACACTACGCAATTCATCTCGCTGCTTCAACCCGGCAAAAACGTTCTGGGGATCCATGGGTTGAACAGGCCATTGACAAGCTCAGACTTTCTGATCCTGCCCGAGCTGATTGCCGTTGACCTCAGCGGCACCCAGGAGGATGTGCCGATGTTTCTCACGAGCCCCACGCCCTGGGACCAGAATATGACGGGGGTTCTGGGCTACGTGTCGGAGGTGAGATTCAGTGTGGATCGCGGGTTTTTCACTGAGCCGTTCCAGGTGACTCTCGCCACAGCCACCGAGGGCGCCGAGATTTACTACACGCTGAATGGGAACAAGCCGACCGCGGAAACGGGAATTCCGTACGTGGGCCCGATCCGCGTTTCGGGGACGACCCTCCTGCGAGCCGGGGCGTTCAAGGCGGGCTATCAACCAAGCAAAATCGGCACGCAGACGTATCTGTTTCTTGAGAATGTCCTCGAGCAGAACGGAGCCGGTTTTCCGAACACCTGGGGGCACGCGGGCGCCGACTATGGGATGGACCCGGACGTTGTCACGCCTTACCGCGATACGATCATTGACGACCTGAAATCGGTCCCTTCCGTTTCCCTCGTGTTGAACCGGGATGATTTCTTCGCATCCGGGGGAGTGGGCATCTACCCGAGCGGGGAGGGCAGCCCACGAGCAACTTCTATGGAGTTGGTTGACCCGCAGGATGCCACGGAGTTTCAGATTGATTGCAGCGTGGAAATCACCGGCGGCACGAGCACGGACCGCTGGAAGATTGACAAGCTTTCGATGAGAGTCAGGTTCAAGGAGCCGTACGGTCCGACGAAGCTGAGGTATCCGGTGTTCGGAGACGAGGGAGCCGAGCGCTTCGACACGCTCATCCTTGACGCCCGGCTCAACCAGTGTTGGGCGTACGGCGGCAGCTCCGACCCGGTCTGGCAGCGCGACCACGCCCAGTACACGCGCGACCAGTACGCCCCGAACCTCCAGAACATTTTAGGAGGCTACGGCCCCCGCGGCATGGCAGTGCACCTGTACGTGTGCGGCTTGTACTGGGGGTTGTACCTGATGCACGAGCGCCCGGACGAGTCCTTTGCCTCGGAGTATTTCGGCGGCGATCGGGATGACTACCACGTTTTGAAACATAACATGAGCACGGTCGTCCATGGGTCCAATAGCGACTATCTGACTATGGTCCAGCTCGCGGCATCCGGTCTCTCGGGCGATGCAAAATACCAGCAGATTCAGCAGTATCTCGACGTCCCGAATTTCATTGACTATATGCTCGTGAATTTCTTCGTCGGGAACAGCGACTGGGCACACCAGAACTGGTACGCCAGCCGCAACGTCGTGGACCCCGCGGGGCGATGGCGATACCACTGTTGGGATTCAGAGCACATCCTCAAGGACCTCTATACGAATTGTACTGGCAGAGATGATGCCGGCGGACCCACGGCTCTCCATCAGGACCTGTGTGCCAACACCGAGTATCGTCTTCTCTTTGCCGATCACGTGCACAAGCACTTTTTCAACGCCGGCGCCCTCACCCCGGAGAAAGCTCTTGCCGCGTACCAGGAACTGCTCAACGAGGTTGACCGGGCAGTTGTGGGCGAGTCGGCCCGCTGGGGGGATAACCAGAGACCGGCCCTCCCCTATACGCGGGATGTCGAATGGGTGACCGAGCGTGACCGCCTCGTGTACGAGTACTTCCCACAGCGCACGGGCATCGTTCTCAACCAGTTGAAGGCGCGCGGTCTCTATCCTTCAGTCGGCGCCCCGGTATTCAATCAACATGGCGGCAGCTTCGCGAACGGCTTTTTGCTGGCAATGAGTGCGTCCAATCCGGTTTATTACACGTTGGACGGGACGGACCCCAGAAAGTATGGCACCGGTTTGCCCGTCGAAATCCCGTACACGGGCCCCGTCCCCCTCGACAGGACCGCCCTGGTGAAAGCGCGGGCCATGAGCGGGGGACAGTGGAGCGCCCTCAACGAGGCGCTCTTCGTCCTGAACACGCCTTCTACTCTCCGAGTGACGGAGCTGATGTACCACGCCCGAACGCCATCGGGAGGCGAGGCTTCCGCGGGGCGCACGACAGACGATTTCGATTTCATCGAGCTGCGAAACACAGGCGACCAGACCATCGGGATAGCGGGGATTCGCCTCACGGACGGGGTGACTTTCGATTTCGCAAAGGGTGCAAAACAGACGTTGGCGCCGGGTGAGTACGTTCTGCTCGTCGGGAACCTCGCCGCTTTTCAGGATCGCTATCCCAACTGGGCAAGCCTGAATATCGCGGGCGAGTTCCAGTATCCGGCAGAGTCGCTTGCCGACGGCGGCGAACGTCTGAGCCTGGAAGATGGCTTGGGCCGAACCATTCTTTCTTTCTCGTACAATGATGAGTGGTACGTGAACACCGACGGGCTTGGGTACTCGTTGGTAGCGGTCAACGAGGACGCCTCAACGGACGCGTGGGGGAACAGAGGGAGTTGGCGGCCGTCCATGAATGCGGATGGTTCCCCCGGGCAAAATGACCCTGTGCCGCCTGAGGTTGCCCGCGTGGTGATTAACGAGGCGCTCACGGACACCACTCTTCCGGTGAAGGATGCCATTGAGCTTTTCAACGCCAGTGGTGGCCCCGCGCAAATCGGCGGCTGGTTCCTGACGGACGATCACTTGGATCCCCGCAAGTTTCGCATTCCGGACGGGACAGAACTCGCTTCGGGCGACTATCTCCTTTTCGACGAAGACGATTTCAACGCTGCCCCCGGAAGCCCTACAAGTTTCCTTCTGAGCTCGCTGGGGGAGGAAGTCTATCTGTATTCCGCCGATGCGGGAGGAAACCTGACTGGGTACGTCCACGGCTTCCGCTTTGGCGCCGCGGAGGAAGGAATGACGTTTGGGCGTCACCTCATCAGCACAGGAGAGGACCACTTTGTTCCGCAGGTCTCTCCAACGCTGAATGACCGCAACGCAGGACCGAATATC
>JAUYEE010000197.1 GCA_030691545.1 bacterium
CTGTGCCTAACATCACCCCAACTCCCCCATCTTCAGCCCTTTACTGCCCTACCTCCCAACCCACTTTCGGAATCGCTGCACCGCCGCGGGATTCATTGACAAAACACCAAGAATCCCGTATAATCCTCTCAAAAAGATGTATCTCTACTCATCCTCAACGCCAGGAAAGCAACATGCTCCCAGCGCACATCTCGCTCGCAGCCTGCGCCCATTTTCGACCAGCACCCCCTATTCTCCCAAACGGCAATGGCGAGAAACCCAGATTTCTCCCTGCCAACTGGGCCTTTTCTCATCTTGCTGAAGCGGAACCTATCTCGTTCTCCATAAGCAGATTATATCACAAATCCTCACCCAAAAAAGGCCCGAAAAGGCCCAGTTTTTCGCCGTGCCGTATTTTTATACAAAGCCCTATCCTCTCTTCGGGTCCCTGTTTACAGGGGATGACGGTTCAGGTAGCATCGTACGAGAATCGAGGCCCGATGACTGAAACACGTTCACCCCACGCGAAGCGAGGATAGAAATGTTGATATTGAAAAAGTCGGCAGACCTTGTGGTGTTTCTGTTGTTGATTGCCATATCACCGCTCCCGATGCCCAGCACCGCTGAATCCGAACCCTCTTCATCTGAAGCATCTCGCCTGATACCCATTGGTCTCAATCGTGTTCCTGAGCACGGAAAAGACGAGGACTACCGAATTGCGAAGGAGTTGGGTCTCAACTTCATCCACGAGGTCACCCAGTGGATTGAGCCGAAGCCGGGCGAATACATCTGGAGGCAAACGGCTGGTAACGACGAGTTCCTGTCGCATCTCAAGGAACTGAAGAAACTGGGATACAAGGTCTCGGTCACCTTTACGAACGTGCACATGGACCAGAAGCATCTCCCCGCATATCTGAAGGACAAACGATTTAACGACCCGCAGTTTCTGGAACGCTGGGAGAGATACCTGGAAGAGTTTCTCCCGCGATACGGAGACTACATTGATTTCCTGAACATCGGCAACGAAGTGAACAACTACTTCGGGCAGCACTATGAGGAATGGAAGGATTATGTGGAGTTCTTCAAGCGCGGCTCGGAAGTGATACGAAGATTGAAACCGAGCATCAGCGTCGGGATCGTTCTCGTGGAGGGACGGCGAGAGCATTTCTGGAAAGCTGTCGAACCGTACTGCGACCATCTCGCAATCACGTACTACACGCCGTGCAGCATGTTCGGAAAGTCGCCCACAGCGGAAGCGCTGGACAAGAAAAGTGCGAAATACTTCGCGCGAACGTTAGACGAGGCCATCCGCGTCGTCGCGAAAAAGAAGCTGCTCCTCACGGAAGTCGGATGCGCGACGCACCCGGCGCTCGACTCCTCGCCCGAGCTTCAGGTTCAGTTCATCGAAGCGCTGTTCGAGTGGCTGCGCGGAAAGGAGGACAAGATTCTCGGCGTGTCCTGGCTCGCGGCGAGCGACTGGCCGTACGACGGAACGAGGGCAGCGTTGAAAGGATACCTCGATCCGGCATTGCTGGAACACGAGCCATTCATGCGATTCCTCACCTCCCTCGGACTCCGATACGAGGACGGAACGAAGAAACCCGGCTACGACGCATTCAAACGAGAGATCGCCGGCTATCGGCGAGAAAAACCTGACGAGGCTGATGCAAGGACTCCGGGGCCCGAAGAGTGAAGTCGGTTGTCGCCGAACGGCTCTGACCAGACCACGAGCGCGTGTTGCGAAGTTCTTCTTCTCATACTCGAGCTACAAGGATACTTTCAAGACTGTCTAAGACGTGTAGGAGGAACCACAGATGTCGGCCACTGTTCATGGTGGATCGCTCGGACGCTGGTTCGAGGAGCTATGTCGCATCAAGCCCAATCGTCTGCGAGAGGTAGTCGTCTCGACGGACAGAAAAATCAAGCCCCATGCCCTGCCAAAGGAAGGCGGCGTCTATGCCTTCTGGTGGACAGGTGGCAAGAGACTCTTGCTTTCCTCGGCGTGCAACAGGAGGCTTGAACTGGTGGGGCCCGGAGGGCAAGGGGTCACGCTTAAGATTGACAATGAGTGGCTTGGGCTGTCCACGAACCTGCCGGTTCCTCTATATGTCGGCAAAACTGCCAGCGGCATGAGCAGACGCATTGGCCAACACCTTATGCTTGGAGGGGAGCGCATCCTTCCCCTCGGCGGCGGGGCAAGAAAGGCCAAGCGGCCAACCACAAGCTGCCAACTCCGGGCGGGCATCGAGCATTTCTTTCCGGACCAAGAAGACGCACGTGCCCTCGTGCTTGACAATGTCGGCCTATCCTATGTGGTGCTTGGCGGCGAGAACCATGCAGCCAACCGGTTTTACCTGGAGGACCTGGCGATTGGGCTCATGCGCCCTCCGTTAAACGTTGATATTGAACGTTAGCCGTTGTGGAACTTTGCAGTTTCGCTTTACGGGCTCGGGGCGGCCCCCGTTCCCATGAATGTCGCAAACTGATGCCCGAGAGTTTTGGGTGTCCAGTAGACGTTGTGTGAAAGACTGTGGTTCTCCGGGCCCATTTCACATCCGCTTTTCACACTTGCTGCGGGTCATGAGGGCGGGGCCGGGGAGGAGCACTTCGATGCCGTGGTGGTCGGTGTCCGAAAGCACGACGATCTCATTGGTGCCGCGCCTCAAGATGTTCGGGTCAATCGGGACGACGCGATACAGGACATCGTGATGTCCATCTCCGGCGACCGGGAGCGGGTGCCCGTTGAGAGTGAACGGATGTTCGGTCGTGCCGCGCCCCTCATCGGAAATAATGTGTTCGTTCACACGACGCCCTCCCGTCGGATGCCGGAACGACGATAGACGCTGCTGTGAGTGAGAGGCAAACGGTATTTTGCCTGGGTGGCGGCGCATCGTATGCTGACGGGCAGGTGGAACGAAGGAAGGCCGGGTTACGGACTCTGCGGCTGGGGCTGGGCGGGAAGCACCTCCTGGCTTTGCTGCTGGCTGATTTCGACAAGGCGAATGAGGAGTGTTACTTCCCCCTCTTTCTTCTGTGCCTTTCTTTCACCGGAGACCGTCGCCGCGCCCCTTGTTGGCTGCGGACCGGAAACAGCTCCCCCACGACGGGGAAGGAGCTTCTCACGAAACACTTCGTACGTGCCTGCTTTAAGCTGGACGACCAGCGAATCCATGCGGCCTTCCCCTTCACCGCGCTCCGCTTTCCTTACCCTCGCCACAGCGTCTTCAGCGGAACCTCCGATGTCGGCGATGGCTTTCTGAATTTCTGCTCGAGCTTGCCGGACGTCGCGCACATAAACGACGAGTTCCGGCGTCGGCGAGTCAAATCGGTCATATCCCGCCACGAAATTGCCGACTCCGTAAAAATACCATTGCTCGGGCGCGGATTGCTCTTGTTCGAGAACCGAACGCCCGGTCGTGTTGCCCCAGCGGCCTTTCGATAGATTCGTCTCGTCAATGGCAGCGGAGAACTTCTCTCCCGTAAAATCGGCGTCGCCTTTGCCCTCCTGCTCGGGTTGGACCTGCAGGGCTGTCCCCAACCTTGCGGCTTCTTCTGCTGCCAGTTCGGCTGCGTGTCGGCGAGTCAAACTCACTTCTTCTTCGTCTTTCGTCGGCTCCTTCGCCTCCTGAGAAGCCCGCGAACGGAACGCGCCCGCTTCTTCCTTCTCTACGCGGAGACCTACGCCTTCCTTTTTCTCGTCCAACTTTAGCTCCACACCGGCGGCGCCTCCCCGGGCCATTTGCCCGGCATCTATCGTTGCGGCCCGCTCCCCCTTCGCTCTCTTGTAGCTGTCGGACAATCGGGAGTCGCTTCCCGGCTCGGAAACGTCCGCCTTGCCCGCCGTTCTGCCAGCCTCTCGAGCGTGCAGTTCCTCGACGAGCCGCTCCCTGTTCTCAAGTTGAGTCACATATTTCGCCACAGTCGGTTCACTGACCGCGGCTACCACTCCCGGAGGCGGCGGTGGTTCCGCCGGCTGTTCTTGAGGCGCCAGCCAGGCCTCAATCGCTCCCGTTCCCCCCACTGTGTCGTTGGGCGAGGCGCCTGGCCTTCCAGCAGTCGTCGCATATTTCCCCATTTCTCCCCCGACCGCCCCATTGTCAAAATGAATTTCGCCCGCCGGGATGTCGCCATTGACGGACTCTGTCACTTTCTCAGCGGGCGCCTTGCTCGCCACGTCCGCTCTTATTGATCCGTCCGCCGCCTTTCCTTTCTTGTCAAGAAGGGCAATTCGGTCACCTTCCAACTTGTCCCTTGCGTAACGTTCCTCCACCTTCGTCGGAGGGAGAAGCTGCTTTACTGCGAGCCAGACGCCGAATCCCGCAATCAGAACGCAGCTCACCACTGCGAGCACCCGCGCGAACACCG
>JAUYEE010000270.1 GCA_030691545.1 bacterium
CCTGCATTTTCATCCTCCTCGATGCGTTCTGTCTCCATACCACACATACGCTCTATCTGCCGAGGAGTATGGCTCACATCGTTCTCACAGGGAACATGGGTTGGCCGGGCGCTTACGACTATCACGTTGTTCTTGATCGTGCCACCGCAGTAATACAGTCCAGCGCCGCCGTCCCCCACCGAGTTGTAAGCTATAACGTTACTTTGAATCATCCCGTCGCAATAGGCGATGCCGCCGCCCCAAACACTCGCCGAATTGTGGGAAATTACATTGTCAAATACGGAGGCGAGACAGCGCTTCTCATGTGTTCCGCCGCAAATGCCGCCTCCTCTTTCCGCGCTCCCATTCCGCACAGTGAAACCGGAAAAAACGCACGTTTCGGTCTCGGCGCCGGAGAAGGTTACCACGGAACCCGCCTGGTTGCCGTCTATGATTGTGCCTGAGACGACAGAAGCGTCGAGTGGATCAGTGCTCGTGAGAAGGATGTTCTTGCCGTGGAACCGGATGTTCTCGACATAGAGCCCCTGTGCGACAATGACCGTATCGCCATCAGATGCCGCAGCTATGCCTTCCTGAATCGTCCTGAACGCGGTATTCCACGACGTGCCATCACCGGACCCCGAGGCCGAGCCATCGACGTATCTTGTTGCGGCCAGAATCGGGGAAGAGACGGGAAAAAAGAACAACGAACAAAGAAGACCAGCAGTAAATACCAGCGATTTCATAATCGCCCCCGCAGACAGAGCTTCAAAGGTGACGCAGGCCGTTGGACATCGTCATTTTCCGATGCAATTCAGGCTTGCCTCCACAGGTTTCCGCCCAACCACTGCGTAATCCATGTGGGCGTGTGCCGGATGCTTTTGCCGGTCGCCGAGGGTGCAGAAACACAGGACGAGACACTCGGCGCCAGAATGCGCGCGCTGGCGGTGACCGCGGAGGGCACATTGCTGTCGCACGGCGTCCCCACCGCACACCTGGATTTCTTATTCTCCGACGACACGGTAGAAGCGCATTGGGATATCCATCGCGTCCTCACCAGACCACAAGGTTCGGGCGATGGGCCAATCGCCGGGAAGATTCCGCCACTGCGGGTTCGCGAGGCTGTCAGCATATTGGATGGTGTATCGCCCGGAGCCAAAGGGTTCCCATGAGAGAGTTACCCAGTTGTGAGAGAGGGCGATAGGTCCCGAAGCCGAGGAGCGGGGGACACCGGATACGGCGATGTTGTCCACCGCAAACCAGTAGTCATAGTATGTGTCGTAGAAATGCCATCGGAGTTGGACTTGCCTCAGGTCGGCGACCGCGGACAGGCCGATGTCCTCGGGCCACCGGTCATCGCCGCCTGCCCGGTCGTGATGATACACGTTAATCCAGTCGCTCCACGTGAAGGTTGCGTCGTCGTGGGCGCGCAGGTCCACGTCGCAGAGCTGCGGGTCGCCATCCGGGTCGTCTTCAAAGATATTTACGTTCTTGGAGAATCTGAGGCGAACCTTGACGAAGTTCCGGCAGTCAATCATAGGGCTAATCAGTTCCTCGTCAAGCTCGACATCAAAGGTCAAGTCTCCGTTAGCGATCATGTACATGCGGTTCACACCCGGCAGGTCCGCCTCCCCGGGACCGGCGGGTTCTTCCTCCACATTTGACAGTTGCCACGCCCCGTTGGGGTCACCGGATGTGTTTACGACAACCCATCCGGCTGATTCCAGTTCTTGCGTGGTCGTGAATGACTCAAAATCCTCGTCGAAGAAGATGTGTTGGCTATCCCTCGACCAATCGTAACCTATGCCGATCCTGTCCAAATGGCAAGGGCCTTGGAGGACCCTAACTCGCAGAACATGGTCTCCGGGGAGTGAGGGAAACGGCGGCAGAGCATATTCCCACCAGGCGTCCGAAGGCGTCGTCTTAGGAATGACCGTGGTGTCGAGAGCGACCTCATCCCAGAGGAATACGATTGAGGCGCCGTCGCCAGCGGCTCTCAGCACAATCTTGACGTCCCCTGCCGGCACGTTGCGGAACGTGTAACGGAACCAGTCGCCGGCAGAGAGGTTTCGAACGGACCAGCCGCTCGCTCCCTCGCCCGACACAATTTCAACGACGTCGTCGGGGCGATAGAGGTTTGGAATTTTTTGGTCGTACCACGGAAATGCTGTGTTCTGGTAGAAATAATCTGTGCCTACAAGATCGCGAGGGCCTCTCGCGGCAATGCCATCGGCGCCCGGCCCTCCGGGAGCGGCCCCCCCGTCGGCATCATAGTCCTCACACTCTCTCACGTTCAAACTTGGATGGACGGGCGTGGTCGCTGGGGTTTGACCGAGCTCCGTTTCAGCTCCGTAGAAAGTCTCAGCGGTTACCTTGTACGAGTACGTGACCCCAGTCTGGACGTATGGGTCCGTCCAAGATGTTTCCGTCAGGGAGGAAGCTACTCTCTGCCATTCGCCCCCATCAGCGCTGCGATAGACGTGGTAGGCGATGATGCCCTCCACAGGAGGGCTCGCTGACCAGGTGAGGTAAGCGGACAGCAGCACCTCAACGGTCACGTCTGTCACCGGCGACGGAGAACGATAGAGGGTTGAAGCCCCCGGTATCGGCTCCCGAGCACCGCTGCAAACGATCTCACCGCTGAAGGACAACGCTTCAACGACATCGGGGGACACAGATAGAGTATAAGTTAACGTCCTATTCTGGACGCCTTTACTGGGGAGAGACCACCTGAGGACGTCGCCAAGCAACTCCCCGCCGCCAGTTTCGATGGGCACGGTTCCGGGGGGAAGAACCTCAAGGATCTGCAGAGCGTCGGGAGGGCGCGTTGGGTCAACACCCACAGTGATCTTCACGGTTACGGGTTCTCCCGGACGAAAAGAGAGAGGCATCTTCCGGAAGGCCACTGCCGGCAACAGTGGTTGGCGCACACTGACCAAGTGGGAGTAGCTTCCTGTCGCCAGAGCGCCAGCCTGATGGCTCGTAACGGCCACTCCAGCGTACACTGGGTCAAGCATCGCGGGAAGAACCATGATGCTCGGGGAAAAGGTGTGCCATTCGCCGTCCGGCCGGCGATAGAGGCCGGTGAGGGTGGTCCCTGCGCGTTTGAGCCGAAGGTAAATGGGGAACTCGTACGCATTGGCGGGAATGATGGTGTTGAAGTGCTCATTGGAATTGGCAAGAGTTCGGCCTTGGAGAGCAAGGGCTGTCATGACGGTGGAACATACGTAGGAGTGGACGGAGCTGGCTTCGAGACTATCGCGGATCATGGGGCCCAGTTTGCCCCACGCATTGGGCCCGGCAAGAGATTCTGCCTCGACGATCACCTCGAAGTCCCCCGAAAGCTCCGTATAGTCGAATCGGAAGCTATCCGAAAAGCCCCAGATATCCGTGCCGTTTGCCGCGACGGTCACGCTACCGCTTCTCGGATCGTAGGCGGTGGAGCCGGCTTTGGGATTTCCGATGTCGCGCGAGTCAAGGCCGATCTCGTCAAAATCCCGCGTGGAGATCGGCATTGGCTTGCTGTCGGCGGCCCCTGCGGGGTTAACGGCGCGGGCCGTGTAAAAATGCACGCCAGGGAATATGTCTTCGTCGAGGAACTCGGCTTCGGTCAGACCCGCTGCCACCACTGTCCCGGGATCGCCGGGGATCTCGGAACGCAGAACCGCATACGTCTCCGCCCCTGAGGATGGTTCCCACGAAAGATAGACAATCCCCAGTCCAGACGAGACGACGCGCCACTGCGGAGAAGCCGGAGGCTGGTCGGGCACGACACGAACCCTGACGCGGTCGGTCTTTGTTCCCCCGACTCCCTGTGCTTCCAGTTCAAATGTCAGGACGGTTTCGCCTGTAACGGCAGGGGCGACGAACGCAACGACGGGGGAGGTGGGTTCGAAAAGCTCCACGACCGGCTCGTTGCCTATAGCGATTTGCCTCCAGAGGTAGCTTTCGGCATGGATGGTGCCAGCGCTGCTAAGAGTCACGCTGTCGCCTTTGACCGCATCTTGGTCCTCCCCTGCGTGAACGTACACCTCGTTCTCAAAAGCCGGACCATAGACCTCAAGCTCAACGATGCCGGTGTAATAAGAGCTGCCTCCCGGAGTCCCTGCGATGCGAAGCGCGTTCGCTGTCACCGCGGGAAACGCCAGGACATATCGCCCGTAGTCCGGGCGGGCCGCCGGAGCATTCTCGAACGAATAGTCCGGGGAGAAGGTGACGAACGGAGGCTCATGCCAGGTGACTCCGCCGTCATCGCTGTACTCGACGGTGAGGGACCGCCACCACCCGCCGTCGGGGCGACTCTCGCTTGCATAGTAAACAACCCGGTCTATTGCATTGGGGGTAAACCAGGTGTAGCCGTACCAATCTCGCTCGGCGTAGTTGACACCGTCGTTGGTGTAGAAGCCTTGGCCGGTTGTCTGCGCGTCGTTGAGACGGGACAGCATCTGTCCCACCGGCACGACCCTCGCAAAGGGTTGAACATCCTTCAGTCGAGCGAGATTCACGACTGCGGTCACTGAGAGTTCCTGAGATTCAGGTCCCTCGCCATAAGCGTTCGCGGCTTTGAGCTTGTAGTAGTACGTCCAACCATTGAGGAGTCCGTCGTGAAGGTAGGAAGTCCCCATCGTGCTGAGCCAGGCGAAGGGGCTTTTGTCCTGCCCAGGTTCCTGACTCGCGACGCCAATCCAGTACAGGTTCGCGTCAACCATCGTGTCCCAGGAGAGTCTTGCCAAAAGGTGGCCTGTCTCCATGGAGAAATTCGGGGGAACGGTCACCGGCGCGTTTGTTGCCTTCACGGTGACGTTGGCAGTGTCTGTGTGTTCTTCTTCTCCCTTTCGGACAGTGAGCATGAAACTGAGCGTCACGCCCTGGTCGAGCTGCGGAGCGATGAAGTTCGCCACGGCCTGGTCGGCGTTGTTCACCGCAACCACGGGATCACCCTCATGGACAACCTGCGCCCAAGAATAGCTCTCCGCTTGCTGTGAGCCGGCCCCGTCCAGCTCAACGGACTCGCCCTCATTCACGCTACGGTCGGGTCCGGCTTCTGCTCTCAGGCCGGCGCGCACCGGGGCATACACCCCAACTTTGGCTCCAAGGTAGTCTAACTCCAGGGCACCCACGTACGCCGACCTGCTCAGCCCGAAGTAAACGTTGTCCACAGGGGCTCGGGAAGCCGTGTCCCAGCCGGTTTGGGTGAAGGTAATGGTGGGTTCGGAGGCTCCGTCCAAATAGACGTTGACAAGGACGTTGCTCCTATTCGCGGGATCATAGATGGCGGTAACCCATGCTGCATGGAAGCTGTTGCTGCTGCTCACGGGAATCGGATGGCTGCCGAGCTCCGGTGGCACGAAAGCCATCCCCGTGGACGACGCGTAATAGGCCCCCACTCCCCAATCCGGCACATTGTCCATGTCTTCCGCGACGCCGACATTTCCGGCGCTGTATTCGTTGTTGTAGCTGGTCGTCGGCGACACAAGACGCCATCTGGCGATGAACGTCACGCCCGTCTCGAAAAGGCGCGGCTGGCTGCCTTTTGCCCTTAGCGCGCGTGTGAACAGGAACTTGCTGTTAGCCCCGGAAACCTGCTTATCGTCTATGGCAACAACCCTGGCGTCCGGAGAAGGAGTGATGCCGTCTTCCGTGTCGCCAAGGCCTTTGGCGGTCCGCGCTCTCACGGCGGCCGGGTCAAGGCCCGGGTCCCAGGCATCCGAATCGTTGCTATGGCTGAACCCCGCAGCGTCTGGAAGCCTGTCCCCCTCGAACATGAAGCTCCATCCGCCAGGAGGGTCCTCCCAACCACCCCTGACCCCTTGAGCATCCGTTGCGGAGCCAAGAAGACCCGCCAGGAAGAAGATCCAAGCCGAGGCGTGAGGTACTCGTGTATAACCTTTCATTAGTTACCCCCTTCTTTCTTGCAGCCAGTCTCCCTCTTCCGTGTCGTCGTGCCGTCAGTCCGAAGCACGCGGTGATTCGTGGAGCGTACGGCGTTCCGTGGCATCAAGCACTCGGAACTCACCTTGGGACTGCGAGATATCAAAAGCTTCAATTTCCTGGACATGGCCGCCTCTCTCCGACTTCTCGGAGAGATCGCACGTGGTGACCTCTCCTCAGTACAATAGAGAGACCCTATAGTACCGATACCTCACCTCAAAGCTCAATGGATGCCACCTCTGAAGGTCTGGATCACCCACATCCGTGAAACTCAGCATTGTCTCCGTCGCCACAATCGGCTCACCGCACGCCGTCCATGTCGTCTCGAAGCTCAGCGGGTCGTCGCTGTAGTAGACTTGATACCTTCTCCCGGGCACAGTGTCCCAGGAAAGGACCACCGTGCCAAGGTGTTCCCACACGACAGAACCCAACGCGAGCCTCGAAGAGCGTAATGTCGGGTCGGTGTTCGCGAGGTACTCCTCGAGATGAGTCGCGCCGTCCCCGTCGAAATCCACTCCCCCATCCGAAGGATCGTCGGGAGACGTTTCAAAGAACTCCGGCTCGAAGACACCATTTCGATTGAAGTCCTCGAAGGCATCGGGAATGCCGTCGGAGTCGCTATCTTTTTCCGCGGGGGGATGCGCGGCGAATGTGAGTCTTCTGCCGACCGAGCTGAAGCCCTCGACAGACAGGGAAGGCCCTTGCGGATCGGTCACGTTCAGAATCCCCAGCGCCCACTGATCCTGTTCTCTGGACAGATTCTGTCGGACGTAGAGGTCGCCGGTGTTCCCCTGAACATCGTGTTCGAACGCGATCCATGCAAAATTGGGGTAGGTGGGCGGTCTGGACTTCAGAACCGTGAAGACCATGCGGCTGGGGTCGCCCGGATACACAGGGTCCTCTTCGACCGAATAGATCCCTTCATTGTAACTGCCCCCGTACGCCTGGACGAACATGTGCAGTTTGCTCTGGCTATCGAGCGTCATGGAGCGCACGTAGTAAGGCGCGCCCATTTGCTCATCGAGATCTCTGACATAGTATGTTATTTTCCCGTCGCTGGAGAGTTTGTAGATGTTGGAGGAGAAATCGTCCCCGGTGCGGAAGTCGGCGATGAAAAGCTCGTTCTGCTCGTTGACGGCCAGAGCCGCGATCGTATCGAAGACGATCCCGGGAGTTGATACTTTGACCGCCTTCTCTCCTGCCCTTGCGCGGTAGAGCTCGGTCCAGTCGGCAGAGAAATAGAAATTGTCCTCGTGGTCCACAACGAACATCTCCATCGCGCGGAATTGATCCGGGAGGCGATACACCTCTCCCTGAAACGTGCCCGTCGGGGAGAACTTGTAGACCGGGTGGCCCATGCACACGTAAACATTGCCTGCGCGATCCTCTTCGATGGCGATGGGATCTATGTTTCTGTTCGACTCCGGTACGGCAGTGAACACCTCCATTTGTCCGTTGAGGGAGCCTTTCAAGATGATCCGGGTTTCAGCACGGTAGTCATCCACGAGGAATTCACCTGGTCTGAACGAAGTTGACACGATCTCACAGGCACCCTCAATCCCCGGCTCGATGAGGATGGTCACGGGTGTGCCGGAATCGGAGCTCCTGCAAACGACACTTCCCTCCCCTGCCAGGCATACGGAAAGGAATTCTCCTTTCCGGGCCTTCCCGCTGAAATCGGCGACGAGCAGCCAGTCTTCACTTTGTCCCGGGGTGATTGACTTTTGGAGCGGGCCGAAGGCCGCGCCTGGAGAGGTGGCTGCCCCAAGAAACGTGTCCACCAGGGCGCCGTCGTAGAGACCGTTTTTGTTGACATCCACGAACAGGCTCATCCTCAGGATGTCCTCCGGCGGGAACATTGTTCCCGACAGCGAAAAGCTGAGGGACTCGACGGTGAGAGGCTCCATGTTGTTTGCTTCCACGCGAAATGAGAGCAGCCTCACTCTCAACTCGTCGTTGTCGTGCAAGGAAACCCTGGCGGGAGCTTCAGCCCGAGAAAGGAGCACAGTTGGTCTCGGCCCGTCAGGATACGGTTCCAGGTCGAACAAAAGGCGCGGGGCTGAGACCGCGGGATCGGCCGCAGCCGACTCCATGCTGTAAAAGCCGACTTCGGCTGGTGCCCCTTGAGCATCCAGATCCATCTCCAGGACCAGGCCATCATTCGGCACCCCATTGACCCAACTGTTGACAAGAACGTCGAGTGCTTCCGAGCACCAGGAGAGTACAACGTCCTCCCTTGCGCCAAGGAGGTCAAGCGGCTGCTCGTTTAAAGAAATCTCCGCAAGGACGGTCGCGGAAATAGGAGGCTGATTGTTCCAGGTGATCGTGTCGTCCTGCCAGGGAGCCCCGGCCCTGCGGATACGAACGGTGCCATCGGCGCTCTCGCCGAACCACAGAAGACTGCGGGCATCCATCCTCAACTGGCAACCGGATACCCGGCCCTGCGGCAGACTTGTGAGGTCGAATCTGAGATAGGTCCTTCGCTCCGAGCCGCTCAGATTGCTCACGGCGAGGTTGGCGGCTGCGAAGCTTGTGTCCGGAGACTGCGCCCTGACTTCAGCATCCGCCGCTGCGGGTATCACGCAAGGCTGAACCTCCGGCGAGGTGTTGTCTACAGCAAAGGGCCCGGTGATCCCGAAGCTTCCTTGCTCGGTATCGAACGGCGTGATGCGAATGCGAACTGCGTCGTGCCGGGTGTGCCGGAGGTCGGCCGCCGAGTTCCAGACAAAGGTGTGCGAAACACCCTGCCGTGACGATGCCAGGTTGGACGTCTCCGTGCCGGCGGCCGGCGTGGCCCGGTACCAGTTGTGCCCGTCCTCAGAATAGTAAACCTTGATCGAAACCGGGTCGGCGTTGTGGTCCACGAGGGTGTAGGAGATGGTTACGTTGCCGCTTTGTGGCTCAACCGGGGTGGCAACGGTGGCGCTCGGCGTCCGGGCGGGTTGGCTCGGATTCGTTGGGTCCGTCCCAAGGCTCTGCTCCAGAATGTTGGGGCAGCGGTCAAAGTCCGGATCGCTTTTTCGGTCGTAGGCTAACGACCCGAAGTACCTCATTTCCCAGTCATCATCCAGCAGGTCCTTGTCCTCGTCCTTGAGGGCTCCGAGAAAGAAAGATGAGGTCATGCCGGTCACCAGAACATCGGCATCGGCGGTGGCGGTAATGCGCAGCCTGACGATGTTACGGACGTTCTGGTCTACGTCTGAAGCAGAGTCCCAGACGAACGCGTGCTCGACGCCGTGGGGCGACGACGATAAGTTGATGAGCCCTCCGGAACCCTGTGCGGCTGTGGCCTCCGACCAATTGGCGCCTCCGTCGAGACTGAACTCCACGGTCGCATGCATCGGCAAGCCGAGGGAGTTGGTGAGCGTGAAGCGGAGCGGGACATCCCCTTTCTGAAAACCTCTCGGGGTGGACACACGAATCTTCGAGTCCGGGTTGACGCTGAACTTGCGCAGGACGATCGCTTCGGACCCACTGCTTCCTCCCCACTCCTTGTAGACGAGGAGTGCTTCGCCAAATCCATTCACGGCGAGGTCCGGCGAATCATTCTTCTTAATGTCGGCAGCGATAATCGGACTTCCTATCCCGTGCAGGGAGCTTGACCCCTCGCCGATGTCCACCCAGTTCGCCCCGTCCCAGACTCTGGCATAGATGCGAGGCAACTGTAGAGCCAGAACGGTTCGCTCGCAGAGCCAGGCGACGAAGGGATGGCCGCTGACGTGGAAACCAACCATCACATTGCCGACCATGTCCGTGTTGCTCACTCCACCGCCCGATGCCGAGCCGCCAAGGGAAGACCAGGTGGTGCCGTTCCATATCTTCATGTGGGCTTCGCGGCTGTCGCGCTCTGGATCGGATGTCTTCTCGAGCCAGGCCACCGCCGGATTGCCGGAGGGGCCGAGCGCCACGTGGGGCACGATGGCGCTTTCGTTGTCTCCGACGAGACCGCCTGGCGAGACCCGGTCGCCGATGTACTCCCACGTTTCCCCGTTCCATCGTTTCGCACGCACAGCCTTCGAGGAATAATCAATCCACGTGAGTACCGGATGACCTCGGTAATCCGTAACCAGATGGAAGTTCCTATCCCCGTAAGGACCGGCGTAGGCCACCATGTCGGAAACCCCTATCTCGGCCCATTCGTTGCCGGTCCATCGCTTCACGTACAGGTTGCGATAGGAGCTACCCGACGGGCTGCGCTGCCATGCCACGATCGGATTTCCGAAGAGGTCGGAGACGATGACCGGGGTAGTGCACGCTTCCTGCGGGCTGCCGCTGACGCCGTACTGCCCCGCCGAGTCTCCGATGGCGACCCATTTCGTCCCATTCCATTTCAGCACGAAAATGTTCTTCGCTCGAGCGGAGCCGACCTCTTGTTGCCAGGCGAGGATGGGCTTGCCGAACTCATCCACTGTAAGGGAGGGGTGGTCTATGATCCCGCCCCCCGCAATGCCCTGGCCCTGCGAGGGCTCGGTGCCGATGTAGCCCCATCTCTCTCCGTCCCATTTCACAACGTAGATGCCCTGTGACAAACCTCCGGCCTTATAGGCGATGATGGGGTATCCGGCCTGATCCGTCGTCACGCAAGGTGAGTAGTTGCGCCCCGGGATGCGAAGCATGTCGAACCATCTGCCGTATTGCGGGACTGCCGGATCAGTTCTTGTCCTGTACTCCTCCAGGTTTGTCACGGAATCGTTATCCGGGTCCGAGGCGGCATCCTGCGCGAGATCGTCGAAATGCTCTCTCTCCCAGGCATCCGGCAGCCCGTCAGTATCCGAGTCCTCTCGATTCAAAATAGCGGTCATGCTTTCACCAACGGCGAAGAGCGATCCGTCCGCATCGATCGCCACCCCGCTATAACCTCCGGGCCGTAGATAGGTTTTGGATTCCCCGTCGGGAGAGACAATAAGAACGTTTCCCGACGAAGCGAGGTAAATGCGGCCGGTGGCATCCACAGTGGGATCACTGTCGCAAGGGGAGCATTCGATATTCCATTTCAGATAGCCATCGTTCCTTCGGGCGAACAAGTCGCCGCCACTTACGTAGAAGATCGTCCCGTCGGCTCTGATCGCCGGGGAGGTGGTGACTGCGAGACCGTGCTCGACCGTCCAAACGGGAGAGCCGAGGGGACTCAAGGCATAGAACCAGCCATTCTCTGTCCCGAAATAGATCGTGTCGTCAAGGCCGATCGCCGCCGAGTGGCGAATCTCTCCGTTGGCAGGGAACCGCCACTTCTGGGACCCGTCGGGATTGACCGCGTAGAAGAATCCGTCGCGCGTCCCGAAATAGATCGTTGCGTCGCTGCCGATCGTCAGCTCCCCATCCGCCCAGTCGTCGTAAGCGAAACTCCATTTGAGGCGGCCGTCGGAGGAAAAAGCGCGCATTTCTCTTGAGAAGGTCGTGAGGTAAATTGTGCCATCGGGAGCAATCGCCGGGGAGCTCATCATGGATCCGGCTCCGAAGCCTGCGGTCCATTTTTTGGATCCGTCCGGGTTGATGGCATGAAGAGTACCGCCGTAACCGTACCCCGCTCCGAAATAGATCGTGCCGTCTTCGCCGACCGAGGGCGATTCTTCAAGTTGTCCCCGCGCCTCATATTGCCATTTCAGGTTGCCTTCCGGGGTGAGGGCGCTGAGCGCACACATGGGGGTCTCCCCGCGGCACTGTGCCCCGACGTATATTGTCCCATCGGGGCCGATCACGGCCGTGCCGCGAGCGTACGCGTCGTCCGGGCAGTAAGCCCAGGCGAACTTATCAGAGGAAGCTGCGACGTGTGGGCTGCATGCCGTCCGACGGCCGTTTGCTCGTGGAGCCGGCCAGGGAGACTCGGCATAGCCGGGGACCGAGGCCGGATCAGCGGGATTCGATCCTCCCTGAAACTCACTCAGATTGGTTCGGGAATCGCCGTCGAAGTCGTCAAACGCGCCTTGCTGCAGCGAGCCGAAATAAGTGGTCTCCCATTTGTCGGGGAGTTCGTCGCGGTCGGAATCCACCAGCGAAACAACTGCTTGCACGGATACCGGATCAGAGTAGTTGGGGATCTCGTCGTAAGCATAGACTGCGTACCAGTACGTCGTTCCCGTCTCTGCCGTGGAATCCACGTACACTTCCTCTCCCCTCGGAACGTTCCTGCACCACAACCCCTCCGGCCCACTGGCTTCCCCGTCAGCGTAGCGCTCTCCGGAAGGAACCCAGGGAAGCGTGCCAGATAAGCTGCGCACGACAAGAACGCTGTCAAAATCAGCATCCACCGGGTCGGTCCACGTTATGACCACGTCGTTGAAAAGCACGTTCACCTGCAAGTTTGTCGGCTGAGCCGGCGGAGTGAAATCGCCCTCGGTGACGATCTCGGTGACGGCGGCCTCGGAGTAGTTGGGGACCTCGTCGTACGCATACGCTGCATAGAAGTACCGCGTGGCCTCTGCAACCTCGTTGTCTTCATAGAAATCAATGCCTCTGGGCAACGTTTTGCACCACAGCCCGCCCAGACCGGTATCGTCTCCGTCGCGGTAGGAAACGAGGCGCTCCGGCGCTGGAAAAGACTCCTCGGTATTCCGAACAAGCAGCACGCCCATGAGATCGGATTCGTAAGGCGGTTGACACATCAGAAGCACACCTCCCGCCCCGTCGGGCATTGCCCAGAAATCCTGCACGGGACGAGGGGCGTACTCATCAGGCGGCAGCGTGTTCTCCCAGGAGTGAATCCCCAACTCCTTCCCCAGGCAGCCGACCACGTCCAGGTCCCCATCCCTATCCATATCGAAAAAGGACAATGTGGTGTTCCTGATGTTGCGGCGGTCAAAGACGCACATGGAGAAGTCCTGCGACCCATCGTTTTGCCACCAGACGACCCTGCACCATGTCTTGCAGAAGATGTCTGTGTGGCCGTCCCCATCGAGATCACAGACGAAAAGGTCCACCCACCCATCGGGACAACTGCCGACACTGTGTCGTTCGAAATGGAGCTGCCCCTGGTTCTCCCACCACGACACGTCGCCGATTTGAGTCGCAGTGACAAAGTCCACGTCCCCGTCGCCATCCATATCGCCGACGTCAAGGGAGTAAACGGCGATGTATTGTTCATCCACGCTTACGGGAGAGAATACAGCACTGCCGGAATTGATCCACCAGGATAACCCGTTCGGGCCAAATCCGAGAAAATCGGTGTCCCCGTCGCCGTCAACATCTCCCGGCTTTATGATGGAAGCCGTGACTCCTTGATGAAGAGTCTTCCGCGTAAAGCCCTCTTCCCCCTGGTTCTGCCAGAGGAGCAAGGTCTCGGAATAACCTGTTGTTGCCAGCACGTCCGCATCGCCGTCTCCATCGAAATCCGCCGCGCACAGAGCGAACGGCGAGACCTTCGGATCAATCATGTGGGTCTCGCTGAAACGAAGGGTGCCGTCATTCTGGATCCAACCCATCTCCGGATACGTGGACTCACCGGCATAAAGAATGTCTTCGTCTCCATCTCCATTCATGTCCACAAGGCGAATGGTGGGACTTTTCACGTACGAGATTTGCTTCCTAACGAAGCCGTCTGTTCCCTGGTTTTCCCACAGGCAGACTCCCTGCCCCGTCCCGCCCTGGCAGGTCACCAAGTCCCCGTCGCCATCCGTGTCGAAATCGGAGATGGTGAGGAAATAGGGAGCGACGTCATCGCTTTCGATCGTCGCTATGAGGTGCGACGGGAAAGGTCCGGGGGCTGTCGAATCAACAAGCGGTGCGGAGTAATTGTAAAACTGATCCCTTGCATAGAAGGCGTAGTAATAGGTTTTTCCCGGGTCAGGGACGTGCACTCCTTGGCCTACGAATTCGCCCACGGACCACAGATCAACGTCGTAATTTGCACACCAGGAACCGCCGGGTCCATTGCCTTCCCCCCATTCATAGACGGTTCCGTTTGTCGGTGGAACGAACGTCCCTGTCTCGTTGCGGACGAGCATGAAACCGGCAAGCTCCGGCTCGAGCGGAACCTTCCAGTTCGCCTGAAAATCGGTGGGGCTCTCCGTCGCCATTGTCCAAAAGTGCTCTGGCGGCGGCGGAGGGTTAGTATCCGTCCCCGAGCTGCACGAGTCGAGGACACCCGATGAGTAGTTAGCGGAATTGTCGTAAGCGAAAGCCTTGTAGTAATAAACCGTCTCAGGCGGGAGATTCTCATCTACATAAAGCTCCCAGCCCCTGTCCACGTTTCGGCACCAGAGTCCGGAGGGCCCCTTGTCCTGTCCGTCGGGGTAAATCTGGCCGGTCTGCGGATCGGGAATCTCCGCATTGTCGCTCCTGACGAGCAGGATCTTGTTGAGGTCATCGTCCGGTGGATCCACCCAGCTCAACTCGATGCTTTGCTCATTTGCCGGGCAGGACGTGCCAAAGCCCGTGATCGCGTCTGGGGGTCCGGCCTGTTCCAGCGGGTCTCTCTCCCAGAAGCTGATCGTCGGGCCTCTTGACGTTACGCTGAAAAGGTCGAGATCAGCGTCCTCGCCGGCGTCCACCACGGCGAGGTACGAAACGTCTCCCACTTGTTCCGCGATAGCGTGCTCCTCGAAGGACCACAGTCCCTTGTTCTCCCACCAGGAGATTCGTTCAAGCCCCGATTGAAAGGATTTCCCGGAGGCGCAGACGATGTCTATATCGTTGTCGGCGTCGAAATCCCCGACCCAGGGAGCTGTCGCCTCCTCGAAAGACTCGCTTACGGTGTGCTGGTTGAATTCCGCCTCACCCCACTGGTTCTTGCCGATGTTCTCCAGGACGAGAACCTTCCACCAGCAGCCGACGATATCCCCGTCTCCGTCTCGGTCAATGTCGCTGACGCGGAGATACTGCGCGCCCTCGACGTAGGCTGTGCCGTACGTGTCCGAGAACCGCCCGTTTGTTAAGTTTCTCCTGCAGCGGACGCCGTTGTCCGAGTAGAACACGAGGTCATCCCAGCCGTCGCCATCAATGTCGCCTGCGGTCACAAACGACAGCTTGGGCTCCGAAGGCAGCACGTGTCTGAGGAATCGTCCCGTGCCATCGTTCTGCCACCAGCCGAGTGTCCCGCTGTACACTCCGGCAACGACGTCAGGGGAACCGTCGTGATTGAAGTCTCCGATGGCGCAATCGTCCCACGCGACCTCGAACGACGCGTCTATCACGTGCCGGGTGAAGTGTCCCGTTCCGTCGTTCTCCCACCATGCCAGCGCCTCTCCCTCCTCGCACGCGCCGACGACATCCTGATCGTGGTCTCCGTCCAGGTCTGCCGGTTCAACCCAGATTGGCCCGAAGAAAGAATCGTCCACGACATGGCGTGTGAACCGTTGGCGCCCGTCGTTCTCAAACCACATGATCGTGTCCGCGACGCACGAAGCTGCCAGAACGTCCACATCTCCGTCAGCGTCGAGATCCGCTGCGGAGACCGCGTTCACCCATCCGGAGCCGTGCTGAAACTGATGTTCGATGAAAGTAAGCGCCCGGCCAACCCATGTTCCCTGTGAGAACGATGTGAGCCATACTCCTCGGCAGATAGAGCGTATGTGTGGTATGGAGACAGAACGCATCGAGGAGGATGAAAATGCAGGGACAGGAGAAGCGGCGGGACGTA
>JAUYEE010000188.1 GCA_030691545.1 bacterium
TCACCGACACCGCTATGCTTCGTCCGCAGGTCTTCGCTCTTCAGGACGGCAAGGTGCAGGTAGGATTGATTTGCTCGGAGAAACAGGCGATTGACGCAACACTCCAGAGCCTTGCCAATGACGACAGCCGTTTCTGCCCAATTGCTGACCGCTACTGGAACGCTCGCGGCGGCAGTCACACCGATGGCGGCGCCTTTCTGTTCACCATCACGCCGAACGGAAACGGCCAAGCAAAGCTCACCTGCACCGACAAGTTCGGTCGTGTCATCTCAATGCCCGCGAACGTACCGCAGGCGTCCCCGCCTGCACACCTTGAGCATGGGCAAGATGCCCATGCCACTTCTCTGCGTGAAATCGAGCTTCGCCTCGCCGAGGGACGCGCACGGGACGCCTACGAATTTTGCCGCGAGAGAATGCTGTCTTGGTCCTTCAACGACCTCCGGCTGGTATGCCAGCGCGTCGTTGAAATCGCCTCCCGCGATGACCAGAACCGCGCCGCCGCCATCGAGGCGTTAACCTTGCTCAATGACCGTCGGTATCCGACTGGCGCCAAGAAACGGAGTTCCATTCTCGACCTTCTCCATCGCTCTCTGCACGAGGTCTTCGATGGAATACGGCTAATCAACGAGTGCTCCCAGACCGGGAAGGCATCCTCGCGCTACGCCCGCATTGACTGGGCAACTCGCGGCGAGTTGCGGCCTCCCGCCAATGGAGAGGAAGTGCTCGTCATCAACGCTCGCGGATTCCCGCCCGAGGGCGACGAATGCGATGCCCGATTGATCGTGCGTGCCCGGGAAATGGGCTTGAAGCGATTCATCGGATACGGCTACATCGGCCAGCGATTCCTCGGCTGCGGCCTCGGACCCGACACCCACGATGTCGTCATTGACGCTTACGACAGCACCGGCGACTACCTCGGCAGCGGCATGGACGGACTGACCCTCAACGTCCACTGGAACGGACAGGACCAGTTAGGGCAGATTCTCCGCCAGGGCAAGCTCGTCGTCCACGGCGATGTCGGTCAGACGTTCATGTACGGGGCCAAGGGCGGTCGCGTTTTTGTCCTCGGCAACGCTGCTGGGAGACCGCTCATCAACGCCGTCGGTCGTCCCCGCGTGGTCATCAACGGCACGTGCCTCGACTACCTGGCAGAGTCCTTCATGGCGGGCGACCCGCAGCGCGGCGGCGGCTTCGTGGTTCTCAATGGCATCGAGATTGACGACCAAGGACGTATCGTGGAGATGGAAACGCCGTATCCCGGCGGCAACCTCTTCTCCCTCGCCTCCGGCGGGGCCATCTATGTGCGCGACCCGCATCGCCGCCTGACCGAGGACCTGCTCAATGGCGGGCAGTTCTTCGAGTTGCCGCCCGAGGATTGGCCTCTGGTCGAAGCGATGTTGAGAGAGAATGAGCGAGAGTTCGGCATCACCGTCGAACAGCTCCTGACGGTTGACGGAGAAGTCTTGCCCCCAGAGAAAGTTTACAGAAAGGTGGGGGCCATTAAACTGGCAGTCTTGACCGAATTGGCCGAGGAGGATGAATAGGAACTCTGTGAAAGGGTCCGCGAAGAACGATGAGTCAAATGCAGTGCCTCGAGATTAACACGCGATTTGCAGAAGAATTGGACCCAGAAGGGCGGTGGAACATATTCTCCTGCTACCAGTGCAAGAAGTGCTCCTCCGGCTGCCCGATGGAACGCGACAGCGACCTTCATCCCCACCAGATAATCCGGATGGTTCAGATGGGGCGAAAAGACGAGGCGCTGCACAGTAAGGGAATCTGGCTATGCATCTCCTGCCAGACCTGCGTCAGCCGTTGTCCCATGAACGTCAATACCCCGGCGGTCATTGATGCACTTCGCGCGGCGGTCGCTCGCAGAGAGACACCGCGGTCCGTTCGAAAGGTCCCGATCTTCAATCGTGTCTTTCTCGAACTGATTCGACGCCTCGGACGAGTTTACGAACTGGGTATGATGAGTGCCTTCAAGCTTGGCTCCCAAGATTTGTTCACCGACATCGAGAAGTTCCCCATGATGCTCCGCAAGGGCAAACTTCGGCTGATTCCGACGCTCCCGGGCAGGCGCGCGAACCTCCGACGGATTTTCCGGGCGACCAAGAAGGCTTCAGGACGATGAAGAAACTCAGCTATACATTTTATCCCGGTTGCTCCCTCGATTCCACGGCGCGCGACTTTCGCGAGTCTATGGAGGCCGTGTGCGATGCCCTCGGAGTCGAGCTCGCCGAGCTGCCGGACTGGATTTGCTGCGGGGCAACTTCCGCTCACGCCACGAGTGAGAACCTGGCTCTCGCCCTCGCGGTCGAAAACCTCGCGCGCGCCGCGGACTCGCGTTGCGATGTCGTTGTGCCGTGCGCGGCTTGCTACAACCGCTTACAAGTGGCAAACCTCGCCGTGCGAGACAATCCCTCCGTTCGGCAAGAGATGAAGAGAATCACCGGCCGTCGCTACGACGGCGATTTGAATGTCCGGCACATTCTCGAGGTTCTCGTCCACGATGTTGGGCTTGACGCTATCCGCGACAAAGTGAAACGCAAACTGGGTGGCGTCAATGTGGCGTGTTATTACGGCTGTCTTCTGGCGAGACCGCGAGAAGTCAGCATTTTCGAGGACCCGGAAAATCCACGGTTGATGGAGGAGTGCCTCGAGACACTTGGAGCGCAACCGATAGAGTGGCCCCATAAGACGGAATGCTGCGGGGCAGCCTACTCGCTGACGACGCCTGGGATGAGCCTGCGCCTCACCGGGGACATTCTCTCCATGGCGAAGGAAGCCGGCGCCGACTGCGTTGCCGTCGCATGCCCTCTCTGCCAGAGCAACCTCGACCTCCGACAGAAGGACATCGAGCGGCAACGAGATCAGACATTTAATTTGCCCGTCTTCTATTTCACGCAATTGATGGGGCTGTCGTTTGGTTTGCCGGAACGGTCTCTCGGTCTGCATCGTCTCGTCGTGAGCCCGACGGAGATTTTGAAGCGCTTCTCCACGCCGAACATGGCCGTCACGGTGTCAAATCGCTGAAGGAAGTAGTTGGCATGCGGGAAAACTTTGAGACAAACAACATATCCGCTCGAGGGGATGTCGTCGGCTCCGCGCTCGTCGTCGGAGCGGGTATCGGCGGACTGCAAGCCGCCCTCGACCTCGCGGAGTCCGGAATCAAGGTCTATCTTTTAGACAAGAATCCCGCCATTGGCGGCGCCATGACGCAGCTCGACAAGACCTTCCCCACCAACGACTGTGCTATGTGCATCCTCTCCCCCAAGCTTGTCGAGTGCGCCCGTCACAGGAACATCGAACTTCTCACGTATTCGGACGTAGATGGCGTCGAAGGAACCGCGGGACATTTCCGAGTCAACATCACTAGAAAGCCCCGGTTCGTGGACGAGGACAAGTGCACCGGCTGCGGCGAGTGCATGATCAACTGCCCCGTCCGAAACGAGATTTATATCCTTGAGACGGAGGAAAAAACGAGAGTCGCCATCGCCGCGGAAGACCGCGTGAAAGTGGACGAAATCCTCCACAAGCATCAGGGGGAAAAGGGGTCGCTCGTCTCCATCTTGCAGAACATCAATGCTTCCTACAACTATCTTCCGGAACCTGCCTTGCGTTACGTATCGCGCGAACTGGACGTCCCGCTGAGTCTGATTTACCGAATCGCCACCTTCTATACGGCATTCAGCCTGAAGCCGAGGGGGAAGCACATCGTCACGGCATGCATGGGAACCGCCTGCCATGTTAAGGGAGCAGGTCGGATCATGAGGGCAGCGGAAAAGTACCTGGGGATCAGGCGGGGGCAGACAACGGAGGACATGAACTTCACATTGGAAGCGGTGCGCTGCCTGGGTTGTTGCGGTTTAGCGCCTGTGTTGACTATCGGAGAAGAGGTGTACGGTCACGTGACGGAGTCCAAGGTCCGAGGAATCCTCTCCGCATATCAGGCAACTTAGGTGATGCGAGGGCGAAATGCCGAGAATCAAGGTCGAAGACCTCGACACAATTGAAGAGAGGGTGAGAAAAAGCACCTTCCTGAGTGAAGGAGCCGCCAGGGCGAAAGTAACAGTCCACATGGGCACCTGCGGCATTGCGGCCGGTGCAAAGCAGATTATGAAAGCGCTCGCGGAGGAGTTCGAGCAGAGGAATATTCGCGATGTGATCCTGACCACGTCCGGTTGCGCAGGGTTGTGCAGTCGTGAGCCAATGTGCACCGTCGAGTTGAGCGGAGAGGCACCGGTTCAATACGTGGAGCTGACTCCAGACAAGATGCGCCGGATTCTCCAGGAACACGTTCTAAGCGGAAAGATAGTCCGGGAATATGCGCTCGCCAGAGGATGTGAGCGTGTGTATTGATAGTTGGACGTCGCGATGAATCGGCAAGTGAAGGCTGACATAACGCAACTGATTCTCTGTTCAGGCACGGGATGCGTGTCAAACAGGTCCTTCCGGGTGAAAGAAGTCCTGGAGAAGGAACTGGCAAAACACGGCCTTCAAGACAAAGTTGTCGTGCAGATGGGGGGATGCAGCGGCCTGTGTGGCGTTGGCCCTATCATGGCGGTTGTGCCCGATGGCATATTCTATCAGCGGCTCAACGCGGAGGAGATTCCTTCCCTTGTCGAGGAACACTTTCTGAAAGGGCGACCGGTTGAGCGCCTCCTCTTTTCTCCTCCCGCCGAGGAGGAACCTGTACCTCGAATGATGGACGTGGGCTTCTTCGGCCAGCAGACTCTCATCGTCCTCAAAAACAGGGGGATCCTTGACCCTGAGAAGATTGACGAGTACATAGCGAGGGACGGGTACAGGGCCCTCGCCAGAGCTCTGACTTCCATGACGCCCGAAGAGGTCGTCGAGACCATAAAGGCTTCGGGACTCCGCGGCAGAGGAGGAGCAGGTTTTCCCACGGGGTTAAAGTGGGAATTCTGTAGGAAGGCTCCGGGCGAACCGAAGTACGTCATCTGCAACGGCGATGAGGGCGACCCCGGAGCGTTCATGGACCGCAGCATCGTGGAGAGCGATCCGCACTCGGTGCTGGAGGGCATGATCATAGGAGCTTACGCCATAGGGGCGAGCCACGGGTACGTCTATATCAGGAATGAGTACCCCCTGGCGGTGAGGCGGCTGGAGATCGCCATCGCCCAGGCAAGAGACTACGGGCTGCTTGGAGAGGACGTCTTCGGCACAGGCTTCAGCTTTGACATCAAGGTTCAGAGGGGAGCGGGCGCCTTTGTCTGCGGAGAGGAGACATCGCTGATCGCCTCTGTCGAAGGGAGACCGCCGGAGCCAAGACAGAGACCTCCCTTCCCCGCGCAGGCGGGTCTTTTTGGCAAACCCACGACCATCAACAACGTCGAGACCTGGGTCAACGTGCCACGGATCATTCTCAGGGGGGCGGAATGGTTCGCTTCCCTCGGCACCGAGAAGAGCAAAGGAACCAAGGTCTTTTCTCTCGTGGGCAAGGTCAGTAACAACGGCCTGGTGGAAGTCCCTATGGGGATCACCCTGAAAGAGATCATCTTCGACATCGGCGGCGGAATGACGAACGGGAAGAAATTCAAGGCCGTTCAAACCGGCGGGCCGTCGGGCGGGTGCATTCCGGCGAGTCTGATAGACCTTCCTGTGGACTACGAGCGGTTAAAAGAAGCCGGTTCCATCATGGGCTCCGGTGGCATGATTGTGATGGACGAAGATACGTGCGTCGTTGATGTCGCTCGATACTTCACACAGTTCACGAACAGCGAATCCTGTGGGAAGTGCACCCTCTGCCGCGATGGGTCCGAGGAGATGCTGCGGATTTTGAATCGCATCTCCAATGGAGAGGGTGAGGAGGAAGACCTCCGTCTGCTGGAGGACCTTGGCCGGGCTATTAAGGATGGCTCCTTGTGCGGCCTGGGCCAGACGCTTCCCAACCCCGTCCTGAGTACGCTGCGGCATTTCAGGGATGAATACGAGGCGCACGTCAAATACAAGCGCTGCCCGGCAGCGGTGTGCAAGGGCATCATCTCGTCCGCCTGCCAGCATACCTGTCCTCTCGGCCAGGATGTCCCGTGTTACGTGGGGCTGATCGTCCAGGGGAAGTTCCGCGAAGCCATCGAGGTTGTGAGGAGAGAGAACCCGCTGCCCGCCATATGCGGGAGAGTCTGCCATCACCCCTGCGAAGAGAAGTGCCGCCTGGCAGCCGCCGGTGATAATCCCCTGGCGGTGCGCGCCCTGAAGAGATTTCTCGCCGATTACGAGATGCGAAAACGCATCAGGATCCCTGCGAAACCGAAGCCGAGCAATGGCAAGAGAGTCGCCATTGTCGGGTCTGGGCCGGCAGGCTTGACCTGCGCCCACTATCTTGCTCTGAAAGGCTACGGCGTCACCATCTTTGAGGCGTTACCCGTCGCCGGAGGGATGCTTGTCGTCGGAATTCCCGAGTACAGATTGCCGAGAAACATTCTGAGCTACGAGATAGAAAGCATCCGGAAACTTGGTGTCGAAATCCGCACGAATACCACAGTCGGCAGGGACGTGCCACTGGAGGAGCTCCGGAAGGAATATCAGGCCATCTTCATCGCTGCCGGCGCCCACAGGGGCCTCAAGATGAACATCGAGGGAGAAGACGCGGAAGGAGTCGTGGACGCTGTGGATTTCCTTCGGGCGCTGAATCTCGGGCGGGAGGTCGAGATCGGTCAAAGGGTCGTCGTGGTGGGCGGTGGAAATGCGGCAATTGATGCCGCGCGCGTGGCGAAACGCCTCGGCAGGGAGGTGAGGATATTTTACCGGAGGACGAGGCGGGAGATGCCCGCGATCCCGGAGGAGGTGGAAGAAGCGATTCGTGAGGGGATCGAGATCCAATTCCTCGTCACCCCGGTCAGGGTTCTGGTCAGAGACGGCAAGCTCGCGGCCATTGAATGCATAAGAATGAGACTCGGCGATGTGGACAAAAGCGGCAGAAGAAGGCCCATTCCAATCGAAGGTTCCGAGTTCACGGTGGAGGTGGACACGCTCATACCGGCGATTGGACAGCAGCCGGACATCGCTTCCCTGCTGGATGGAAACGGCTTGAAGCTAACCAGGTGGCAGACGATAGAGGTCGCCCCGGACACTCTCCATTCGAGTCAGGAGGGCATTTTCGCCGGGGGAGATGCCGTCACCGGGCCCCTGACGGTCACCGACGCCATGGCCCACGGCAAGATCGCAGCGGAGATGATAGACAAATACCTCCGCGGAGAACCCGTGACGCGCAAGTACAGGGTGACGCGGCCGGCTATGCGGGTCGAGGCGCCGGAGCTGACCGATGAGGAAATCGCGCAGTTGCGGCGTCCTGCAATGCCTGCTCTGCCCGTGGAGAAGAGGACCGGGAGTTTCGCCGAGGTGGAACTCGGTTTCACAGAAGAGCTGGCCATCACAGAAGCCAAACGATGCCTGAGGTGTGACCTGGAAGAGCCAGAGGAGATGTGACTATCAGCTCACCCGGACGAAGCTTTCGACAACGATGAGGATTGATAAAGACCGGAATTCGAAGGTGTGAATGTGATCAGCCTGATCATTGATGAACGCAAAGTTGAGATAGAGGAGGGCAGCACCGTCCTGGACGCTGCTCACAAGGCGGGTATACAAACACCAACCCTCTGCTATCACAAGGCTCTGAAACCCTATGGCTCTTGCCGGGTTTGCCTCGTGGAGATCGGGAGGAAAGACAGTTCCACCCTTCAGGCTTCTTGCACATACCCGGCACAAGAGGGCCTGATCGTCCGCACGAGCACTGAAAGAGTGATCCACGCCCGCACGATCGCTCTGGAGCTCCTCCTGGCCCGGTGCCCCGATTCCGAAGAAGTCCAGCGAGTCGCAGCCGAGTGTGGAGTCCCGGACACAAGGTTCACGAAGAAAGACGAGGACTGCATCCTGTGTGGGCGGTGCGTCCGGATGTGCGAGGAGAGGATGGGGCGTGCGGCCATCGGCTTTGTCGGGCGAGGTTCCAAGAAGGAGGTTGCGACCCCGTTTGGTTCGCCGAGCGATGTCTGTCAGGTCTGCGGCGCCTGCGATTTCATCTGCCCTACGGGCAGAATTGACCTCTCTCGTGTCTCCACAAGGAAACCGCGACCGATCCTCTCGGAGTACAATGAGCGCTTGACTTCTCGACCAGCTATCTTCATTCCCAGCCCGCAGGCTGTCCCGAATCTCGCCCTCATTGACCGCGAGCACTGTGCCCGCCTTCTCGGACGCCCCTGCGAGGTCTGCAAAGAGTTCTGCGAAGCCGGCGCCATCCGATTCGACCAGCAGGAGAAGAAGCAGGCCCTTGACGTCGGAGCCATCATCCTCGCTCCCGGCGTGGACCGTTTTGACGGCGCCGGGCGGAGTGAATACGGGTTTGCCCGTTACTCAAATGTCGTCAGCAATATCCAGTTCGAGCGCATGCTCAGCGCGTCTGGCCCAAATGAAGGCGAGGTCCTGCGCCCGTCTGATGCACGTCATCCGAGCAGCATCGCCTTCATCCAGTGTGTCGGCTCGCGCGACGCCGTGACAGGGAACAAGTACTGTTCGTCATTCTGCTGCATGGCCGCCATCAAGGAAGCTATCCTCGCCCGTGAACACCACCCGGATACGTGCGTTACCATCTTCTGCATGGACGTCCGCGCCTTCGGAAAGGGCTTCGACCGCTTCTACGAAAGAGCGAAGCAAGAGTACGGAATCGAGTTCGTTCAAGGAATGATTTCGCGTGTCGTCGAGCTTCCCCGGACTAAGAACCTCCGCCTCTCCAGTGTTCCTGAGGAAGGGGAACGCCTCGACCGCGAATTTGATATGGTTGTGCTCTCGATGGGATTCCAGCCCGACGAAGACCTTCGCCGCACAGCCGAGAAGCTAAAGCTTGATCTAAACGAGTTTGGCTTCTGCCAGACGACTCCGCTTGACCCGGTTCGCACGTCGCGCGATGGCGTCTTCGTCGCTGGCGTATTCCAGGAGCCAAAGGACATCCCCGAAACTGTCGTGCAGGGGAGCGGAGCCGCTGCCTGCGCACTCGAGTTGCTCTCCGGAGCGCGCGGCACGCTGGTCACCGAGAAAATCTATCCGCCGGAGCGCGACGTTACCGATGCGACCCCACGCATCGGCGTCTTCGTCTGCCATTGCGGCACAAACATCGCCTCCGTCGTGAATGTCAATCGCGTCGTTGAAGTCGCGGAAAAACTGCCGTTCGTCGAGCATGCCGAGGCGAGCATCTACACTTGCGCCGACGGCTCCCAAGAGCACATCAAGGAGATTGTCGAAGAGAAGGACCTGAACCGCATTCTCGTCGCCTCCTGCACCCCGCGAACGCACCTCGCCCTCTTCCGCGAGACTGCGCGAGAGGTTGGCATTAATCCGTTTTTAGTCGAGATGGCAAACATTCGAGAGCAGTGCTCCTGGGTTCATTCTGCCGAGCCGGAGGCTGCCACTCGCAAAGCGATTGACCTGATGCGCATGGCCGTCGCGCGCACCACTCGCCTCACCCCTGCTTTGCCGGAGGAGCTCCCCGTGACCAAAGCCGCTCTTGTCCTCGGCGGCGGGCCCTCGGGCATGACCGCAGCTCTTTCGCTCGCGGCGCAGGGCTTCCAGGTTCATCTCGTCGAAAAGGAGAATGAGCTGGGCGGCGGGCTTCGAGACCTCCGTTATACACTCGAGGGCGACGACGTTGCTTCTTTCCGCGAGAGATTAACCCGAGCTGTTACTGACCATCCCGCGATTGAACTCCATCTTGGCAGCCGTTTGACGGGCATCGAGGGACATGCGGGCGATTTCTCCAGCAGCGTGGTCAGCCGAGACGGCAACTCTATCGAGATCAAGCATGGCGTTTTGATTGTCGCCACCGGCGGGAAGAAGCTTAAGCCCGATCAGTATTTGTATGGCGAGGATGCGCGAGTTCTCACCCAGAGGGAGCTGGAAGCGAGAATCGCCGCCGGCGAGCATGTCGCGCAGAACGGCGACGCCGTCGTCATGATTCAGTGCGTCGGTTCCCGCGATGAGGAACGCCCTTATTGCAGCCGCGTCTGCTGTGCTCAGGCCGTCAAGAACGCCTTGAAGATCAAAGAACGCAGCCCTGACGCCGCAGTCATCGTCCTCTACCGCGACATCCGGACGTACGGCTTTCACGAGATCGCCTACCAGAAAGCCCGCGAAGCTGGCGTGCTGTTCTTCCGCTACGATCCCGAGGCGCCTCCGGTTGTGTCCGCCGGCAAAGACCTGATGGTCGAATTCGACGACCCAATTACGGGCCGCAGGAGACTTCTTCGCACGGACCTCCTCGTCCTCTCGGCGGGAATCGTCCCCGGCGAGGATAACACCGAAATTTCCGACCTGGCCAAGCTTCCTCTCGACGAAGATGGTTTCTTCCTTGAAGCGCATCTGAAACTCCGCCCGGTGGACTTTGCCTCCGAGGGCATTTTCCTCTGCGGCCTCGCGCACTCGCCGAAATTCCTCAAGGAGAATATCTCGCAGGCTCTCGCCGCTGCGGGGCGCGCTGCAACAATTCTCTCGAAAGACTCGCTCGTCGTCGGTGGCGAAATTGCCTGGGTGGACAGCACGAAATGCGTGAGCTGCTTGACCTGCACGAGAGTCTGCCCGTACGGTGCCCCGACCATCAGCTTTAGCGACCCCCACAGACGCATCGAAATTGACCTGGCCAAGTGCATGGGCTGCGGGAGCTGCGCCGCCGAATGTCCGGCGCTGGCGATTCAGTTGCATAACTTCCTCGATTCTCAGATTTCTGCCGCGATCATGGCAATGATGGGAGCAAAGTAGTGCATCATACCTCCGAGTTTGAACCGCAAATCCTCGCCTTTTGTTGCCACTACTGTGCGTACGCCGCCGCAGACCTTGCAGGAACGTTTCGCGCACAATATCCGACCAACGTCCGCATCATCCGCGTCCCCTGTTCCGGAAAGGTTGACCCGATGCACATCATGCAGGCTTTCGAGCACGGAGCCGACGGCGTTCTCGTCGCCGGTTGCCTGGAGGGCGGTTGCCATTTTCTCGAAGGCAACCTCCGCGCGAAACGGCGCGTTAGCCTTCTCCGACAAATCCTCGACGAGATTGGCATCAAATCCGACCGGCTGCGGATGGTGAACCTTTCTTCCGCCATGGGGCAGACTTTTGCCAATACCGTCACCGAGTTCACGGAGCAAATTCGCGAATTGGGTCCAAGCCCGATCACAAACAATATTCCCAGGGGGAAACTGAGATGATTGTCGCCACCAGAAAAAACGTCAGGGAACTCAAGCAACTCCTCGCCCCGTATCAGAGAATCGCCGTCCTCGGATGCGGCACGTGCGTCACCGTTTGCCTTGCGGGCGGCGAGAGAGAGGCGGGAATGATGGCCTCCGCCCTTCGCATGGCGTCTCGTCTCGACGGTGTGGAGAAGGACATCCGCGACCTCACCATCGAGCGCCAATGCGACGATGCCTTCATTGACGAAGCCTGGAAGAGCCTCGACGAAGCTGACGCTATTCTTTCCCTGGCGTGCGGGGCAGGCGTTCAAGCTCTTGCCCACCGTTTCCCCGGCAAACCCGTTTTTCCCGGCGTGGACACTCAGTTCATCGGCATCCTTGAAGAACAGGGCATTTGGGCCGAAAAGTGCATCGCGTGCGGGCATTGCCGCATTGGCTCCTATGGCGCCATCTGCCCCGTCACTCGATGTGCCAAGCACATCCTCAACGGTCCCTGCGGCGGCTCCCACGACGGAAAATGCGAGGTCAACCCCGACACGGATTGTGCCTGGCAGCTCATCTACGACCGCCTCAAAGCCATCGGAGAAGAGTACCGCATGGAGGAGATTGCTCCTCTTGCCGATTGGTCACTCAGCAACGAGGGCGGCTGCCGCAAAATCATTCGCGAAGACCAGCGCATCTGACGCCTGCCCCCCTGTCTCGTCTTCCTTTTATGGCGGCAAAACCCGGCCGAGCAGTCCCCTTGCCGCCATTCCGGTAAGTGGTTCCGCGGCTGTATTACTTGGCGAAACAGGCAATCGTTCGCAGGTAGTCCTCGTAACCACGCTCGTAAAACGGCGTCCTTCCAGACGGCTGATAGATTTCCTCTCCGAGGTCAACCCCAGCCATGAATTCTTCGGGCGAGGTGAAAAGCCCCGCTCCCTTGAATGCGAAGGCTGCCGCTCCCAGGACCGTCGCCTCTTTCGCAGCGCTCACTGCCGCAGGCAGACCTGTAACATCCGCACGCGTCTGATTCCACAGCTCGTTTTTCGCGCTGCCCCCCACGACGCGGATTCCTGTCGGCGTGAAGCCCGTTGCCCCGGAGAGTATCTCGAGCGCCTGCCGCAACTGATAACACAGCCCCTCGACTACCGCACGGTACACTTGCCGACGGGTTGTGGACAGAGTCAGCCCGCTAATGGAACCGAGCACCCCGCGTTTCTTCGCGGGCCCGGTGCCCTCGACAAATGACGGCACGACCATTACTCCCCCGGCGCCCGGCTCTACTTTTTTCGCTTCCTCAATCATCAGCCGATGAATATCCCCCCGTTCCGCCTCCACCGCGAAGAAATTTCGCCTCACCCACTCAATCACCCCCGACGCAATCATCAACACCTGCGGATTCCACCACCCGGGCTTCGCATCGCATTCGATAATCAGTCCGTCCTCAAACCCGATTTGACTTGGTTCGTACCGGTCCGTCCTCAATAGGACGATCTCCCACGTCCCCGTGCTCAGGATCGCGTCACCCGGTTTGGCGCCCGAGCCGTACGGCGCGAACTGTGTATCGTGCCCGCCCGCAATGACCGGAATCCCCTCCGGAAGGCCCGTCTCCTCACTCGCCCTCTTCGTGACTCTGCCGACGACATCTCCGGGTTGCGACCAAGGTGGAAAGAAGCTGCGATCCAGGCCCACCAGCGAAAGCATCCTCTCGGACCAATCCCGTCGCCGAATGTCCATCGCCATCGTCGTGCACGCGGCCGTCGGCTCGATCATCATTTCTTCCGAAAGCCTGTGCGCTAACAGCCCCGACATCATCACCCAGCGGTTTCCCTCTGCCAGCGCCTCCGGTGCGTACTTCCTCAACCACATCCATTTCAGCAGGGTGTTAAAGCCGATAATTTGATAGCCCGTGATCTCGTATATCTCCTGTGGGGTAAGCTGTTTCTTGATGCTTTCGATAAACTCCCTCGTCCGCTGGCACTGCCAAGAGATGACTGGATAGGCGAGAGAGCCGTCCCTTTTCAGCGGCGCCCCGTCCGCTCCGAACGTCACCACTGTCACTCCCTTGATTCGGCTCGGCGATACTGTTCGACATACTTCCCGGCTCGCCTCGCTCAGCTTTCGCCACACCTCCTTCAGATCCCATATCCGCCCATCGCCGGGGCTATCCGGCTGCGGCGATGGGGAACTTGGCCGGCTCGCGTTCGCTACAAGATTTCCACGAGCATCAACCGCCACCGCCCGCGTCGTCGTCGCCCCGCAATCCATCACCAGTACACACTCTTCGTTCATTTCCATCTCTCTCCTTCGTCAGACAATCTCACCGCAGCCTGCCCGTTTTCGCTCACGCAGCCACAACCCGACATTGCACCTGGTTCGTGTGCGAGCCTCTGTTCGCCTGCGCGGCCAGAGAGGAAGCTGAGAGCGCGGAGGGCATCGCGCGAATCCTCTCGGCATCCACGCTCCTTTTCAGGCTCAAAACCTCACCGCCTCCTTCTCGACGGTCGCCAATGCGATCACCGTATCCGCGGCGCCGTAATAGACGTAATAGGAATCGCCCACGTCCACCGTTGCGCAACTAAACACTACATTTGGCACCTGTCCCTTGATCTCCCACTCTAACTCCGGCTCGAGAATCGGCTCATCCAGCCGAGCAATGACCTTCGTCGGATTGTCCGCATCTAAGAGCGCCGCTCCGAGCCTGTACACCTTTTTCTCATCCACACCGTGATACACTAACAGCCATCCTTCCGGGTGCTTCACGGGCGGACCCGCCGCCCCAATCTTTACCCCGTCCCACTTCCCGGGTCGCGGTTGCATGATCCTCTCGTGCTCGCTCCACTTTCTGAGGTCCTCAGAAAAGCACAACCAGATGTCTGGCTCTCGCCTGTGCAAAAGAGCGTACCGGCCGCCAATCCTTTCCGGAAAAAGCGCCGCGTTCTTGTTTGGCTCGTCGAGAAGCACCCCATGGCGCCGCCAGACGATGAAATTCTCCGTCGTCGCCAGCCTTGCCCGGACGTGCTGCATGTTTCCGTCCCAGGTGCTATACGTCGCATAAAATCGGTCGTTCATCCGCACGATCCGCGGGTCCTCGACTCCCCACTCCGCCCAGGGATCGTCGTCCTCGAACACCGGCTTATCCAGCCGCGTGAAATCCACCCCATTCCGGCTCACCGCATATCCGAACCGCGTCACGTACTTCCGCGTGAAATCCCCGAACGGCCGGTCGCTCGCCCGATACACCATGTGAAACAGCCCTTCGTGACGCACCACCCCGCAATTCAACACCGCCTCCCTCTCCCACTCGTGTTGGGCAATCGGGGCGAGAATCGGCTTCTCCGAAATCCGTCTCAGTCTGAACATCGCCTGTTCCTTTCCTTTTGGGGATTATAGCGCTTCCGTTCACCCTTGTGAACCTCCCGCTGCGGCCCTGTCTGTGTGGCAGCCCTGAGAATGCCGCAAGGGTCACAAAGGTGGGGTATTTCACCCTTCCAGGGCTGGCGTTCTTGGACATAGGACGGTGCACTGGTCCGTGGTATTGCGCCCCCCCTGTAACTCAGGGCGGGCTTTCATAAATATGGTTGCGAAACGCAGCCCACGGCCCGAGCCGTGATAATTCACTCCCGACGTCGCTGTTATATGCCGGGCTTCAGCCGGCATCTTCCTTTAGCCACCGTCTTCAGGCGGTGGTGTCCGAGTTGCCGCGCTCGTCATCCGCAGCCGGCTTCAGCCGGGCTTCTCGATGAAGGGATTCATCCGTGCGCCTTATCCGTAGCCGCACCCACCCCAATTGCCCCCTTGATTGTGGGCCATTCGTGTGGTATCTTCATTTTGTTGTCCCAACGGGAGAAAATCACCTGACAGAAACGTCCACATCGGGAGGGACACAGATGGGGAAGACAATTCTCCTGATCGTTGCTCTGTTGGCAGCTTTCGTCTCGCCAGCGTCGGGGACAACCTGGTACGTGGATGGCGCGGTCCCCGAGCCGGGTGACGGACAGTCCTGGGAAACCGCCTTCAAAACGATCCAACAAGGAATTGACGCGGCCTCCCACGGCGACACAGTCCTCGTCGCTCAAGGCACTTACGTCGTAAACATCAAGTTCAACGGCAAGAACATCACCCTCACCAGCACTGATGCCCTCAACCCGGACGTTGTCGCCGGTACCATCATTGACGGCAACCAATCCGGCACCGTCGTCACCTTCTCCGGCACCGAAACGCAATCCTGCATCCTCTCCGGTCTCACCATTCGGAACGGTAGGGGTGGGGATGGCGCCGGAATTTGCGGCGGGGAACTGAATGGGAATCACACACACGCCACGATCCGGAACAACAGGATCATTGGCAACTACGCCGACGAGTACGGCGGGGGGCTGGCCTTCTGCGACGGTGTCGTTGAGGGGAACCTTATAAGTGCAAATTCGGCCGCTCGTGGCAGTGGCCTTTACGGATGCCACGGAATGATCCGCAACAACACTATAGAGGGAAACGGGAGACAACCCGGCGGTATCGTTCTGTATGGTCTCGGGGGAGGGTTATGCTCGTGCCATGGAACCATCTGCAACAACATCATCGTCGCTAACTGGGCTGGCCGCGGTGCCGGACTCTACGTTTGCAACGGCACGATTCGGAACAACACCATCACACGCAACTCTGCCAGCGTGGCCGGCACGCGCTTTGGCTTGGGCGCGGGGCTGCACTCGTGCGACGGCGTCGTTCAAAACAATCTGATAAGCGAAAACTCCGCGGATATGAATGGAGGGGGGCTGTACGGTTGCCAGGGTCTCATGCAGAACAATCTTGTCATCGGAAACTCGGCAAGGGAAGGCGCCGGATTCCACGATTGTCGCGGGGTGATACAGAACAACACCGTCGTTAGCAACCGCGCTGAACGCGGGGGTGGGCTATTCGGTTGCGGCGGGACCATCCGTAACTGTATCGTTTGGGGAAACACGTCGCTGGACACAGGCGATCAGGTCCGGGACTCCGTCACACCGTCGTTCTGCTGCGTCGAGGGATGGACTGCGATTGGCAACGGAAATATCGGAGACAATCCGCTTCTTGTGGACCCGGATGGGGCAGACGACGACCCCCTTACTTACGACGATGACGATTTTCACCTCCAGGCGCAGTCGCCATGCATAGACAGGGGCGCCGACTACTACTGGTTTGCCTGGCCACAACGCGACCTCGACGGTAACGTTCGACTCGTCAGCGGGAGTACAGATATGGGATGTTACGAGTTCGGGGCTTCTCCCGACTCAGACGGCGACCTCTTATCCGATGCCAATGAGCACCAGTCGGGGACAGACCCAATCCGCGACGATACAGACGGGGACGGCCTTCGCGACGGTTTGGAGCTCCTTCGCGGTAGCGACCCATGTGGAACGACGGCCCCGACGGTCATCTCCGTCCCGGACGGCATTTCCTCGATCCAAAAATGCCTTTGCCTTGCCTTGCCCGGCGAGGAAATCGTGGTGAGCCCCGGCACCTACCTCGAGAACCTTGTCTTCCCCGGCCCTGACGTCATTCTCCGAAGCTCAGACCCCAATAACCCACAGACCATCGCCTCAACCATACTTGATGGCGGCGGGGTCGGACCTGTCGTGTGCTTTGTTGGCTCTGAGACGGAGGCCTGCGTCCTTTCCGGCTTCACAATACGGAACGGTAGCACAGCAGACGGGGGAGGGGTCCGTGGAAAAACCTGGTGTGGCCCCAGTCACGCCACAATCCGAGACAACGTCATCTCCGGAAACAAGACCGTCAGCGACTTCGGCGGGGGCGGCGGACTGGCGTTTTGTGACGGAACGATCGAGAGGAACACCATCAGGGCCAACTCGGCTGAAGTATTTGGTGGTGGGATCTATGCTTGCCACGGGACCATTCGCAATAATCTTATCGGCGTGAACTCAGCCACTTTCGGCGGCGGGCTGTACGAGTGCGACGGGGTTATTGAGAATAACACAATCACCGGGAACTCGGCCGCGAGTGGCGGCGGTCTTTACGAGTGCAAGGGGGCAAGCCGAAACAACGTTGTCATCGGGAACTCCGCTCGCTTTAGCGGCGGCGGATTGGCTTTCTGTGCCGGCACTATTCAGAATAACACGATCTATGGGAACTCTTCCGAAGACGACGGCGCCGGGATGTATGCTTGCGGAGGGTCCATCACGAACTGCATCGTATGGGGAAACAAGTCTGCATCGGGCGCACTCGTTTTTGGCTCGGCCGCGCCTATTCACTCCTGCATCGAAGGCTGGACCGGCGGCGGTGAGGGCAACATTGCAGAAGACCCTAAATTTGTTGACGCGGAGAGCCGCAACTATAGGCTTCTACCATCTTCGCCGTGCATTGATGCGGGGTTCAATAGTCCGGAGTTGCCGGAGTTCGACATTGCCGGAATGCACAGGACAATGTTCGGCGGAAAGAGCCTGACGGTAGATATGGGCGCGTATGAGTACTATATCAACAAGTTGGAGTCTGGGCCGGCAGTAGGGCAAGCCGCTCTAACGTGGAGTTCCCTCGCTGACAAGACGTATTCGATCTTCTACTCACAAGACCTCTTGAAATGGGATCTGGCCGACGACAGGGTCGGCTCCGCCGCGGACATGACGACCTCCTGGCTCGACGACGGCTCACGAACCGGTGTTCCTCCGCTCCTTGTTCCACGACGCTTCTATCGGGTTCTTGAGAATCCGTAGCCAGGCAGTGTAATATGGGGAACACAAGAAAGGCAGCAGTCCGCGAAAGGGGGTATCGTTGTATTTGAGCGGGCTTGGACCCGGCGGTCGAACAAGAGCTGGCAGGGCCCCGGCTTGTACCGCCGGCATCTTGCCGGCTGTCTGGGGGGCTTCCGGCCCCCCGATTCCGAGGGCGAGCCTGCCCGTGCAGGTGCCGCAAGGTTTCTTCTTCTCACGGCACGCAGGGGTCCATCTCCGCTCTGCCGTGACGCACGGCCAGGGACGCCCTCGGGACTGTCCCGCCTTGCAGGGCGGCGTTACCTTTGCGGGCTCTACGGGTGAGATACAGCCACACGCGCGAACAGCATTTGTCAGACAGAAGGAAAGGAAAGAGGATGGAGAAGGTTGCGTTGATCGCAGTTTGTTTCGTAATGGGTCTGGTTGCGGCTTTGGCAGAGGACCCTGTGTTCAAGTTGGAGCCGATTGATACGGAATGGCATCGCCCTGAGGGGTGCTGCGTCATTGATGTGAATCGCGATGGGCAGCTCGATGTCGTGTCGGGCGCGTCCTGGTACGAGTGCGTCGGGAGCTCCGCGAAGCGCATTGACAAGGTCCCGGGTCCCGGACAGTTTCAGGACCCGCTCTGGAAGCGTCATCCCCTCCGCGAGGTTGGCAAGCTCGGCGGGGAGTTCCTCAAGGACTTCGGCGAGTTCGCCCTGGACGTGAATGCCGACGGGCTGGACGACATTGTGACGGGGGCGTGGGGCGAGGACCCGCTGGTCTGGTATCAGAACCCCGGCGTCGTCGGCAAAGAATGGAGGAAACACGAGATTCTTCCGATGAAAGGCGGCGAGTCATTCATGATGGCGGACGTTGACGGGGACGGCGACCTTGACATCATTCCGAGCCTTTACAGCAGGACGCCCGTTTGCTGGGTGGAAAAGAACGGCTCGCAATTTATCAAGCACGTCGTCGGCACCGAGCACGACCGGCATAGGGTCGGCTTCGGCGACGTGGATGGCGACGGTCGCGGCGACATCGTCACGAGCCACGGCTGGTATCGCGCGCCGGAGGACCCGAAGGCCGCCGGCTGGCAGTGGTTCCCCGAATACGATGTCGGCGGCGAAGCGTGCATCCCGATGATCGTCATGGACGTTAATGGCGACGGTCGCAGCGACATCATCTCCGGCGCCGGTCACCATCACGGTCTTGCCTGGTTCGAGCAGAAGCCCACGCCGACGAGCCGCGAATGGGTGCGCCACGCGATTGACGACACCGCTTCTCAATTCCACGCCATGGCTCTTGCCGACCTGGACGGCGACGGCGAGCTTGACCTCATCACGGGAAAACGATACCGCGGGCATGAGGATGACGACCCCGGCTCATTCGACCCACAGTTTGTTTACTGGTACAAGATTGACCGGAAGACCGGCACGTTCGAGCGGCACGTCCTCGCGTATAACGCCATGGTCGGCGTCGGAATGAACATCGTCGTCCGCGACATGGACAAAGATGGCGACCTTGACATCGTCGTGCCGGGCAAGTCGGGAGTTTACCTCTTCAGAAACATGGGGCATCCCAAAGCAAAGTCGGAGTAGCAAGATCTTTGAAGGGAACATCTGCTCGCTGAGATCAGGTCGCGTAGCGAAACTCTGGCATTCATGTGGTACATTCGGCGGATTCCGAAAGAACTATGCAGGCGTGGACGCCTGCACCACACGTCGGGAGAAGATGCCTGTGATAAGCAGTAACGGGACCGGGAATTATTGCACCGTGACCCGCTGTGTCGTGAGAAAGGAGAAAGCGAAAGTGAGAACCAAACTCAATCAGGCCATCGCCCGGACGAGCATCAATGCGGTGGTGTTGGGATTTCTCAGCGCATGCCTGCTATCTCCTCGCGGGGCAGTCGGACAGGTCCGACGAGTCCCCGCAAGGACCCAGCCTCCGGGCGGCGCGGGCAACGAAGAACGCAGGACATCCTCATTGGCCATCCATCCTTCCCACCCGCACTATTTCCAGACCGCCGACGGCAAACTGGTGCTGCTCATCGGCGACTACACCTGGGGCACGTTCTCCGATGTGGATTTCGACTACAGAGCGCAGTTCGACGCACTCAAAGCCAATGGCCTGAACATCGCGCGCGTCTGGCTCTGGTGGGGCGCGGAGCAATTCCCGCCGCCGGAGGACAAGCAACACATCGAGCCTTTTCTGCGGTCCGGACCCGGCAAGGCCAACGACGGCCGCCCCAAATATGACTTGAGCAAGTTCAACCCGGCGTTCTTCGAGCGTCTGCGAGACGTCTGCGCTGCGGCCCGCGAGCGAGGGCTGTTTCTTCAACTCATTACGGTGGACGCTTGGATGCTCAAGCACGCGCAGCTCTGGAAACTGCATGCCTTCCACCGCGACAACAACCTCAACGGCGTGGACGGCGACCCGCGAAACACAGGCACAGGCACAGACGGGCAACAGGGCTTCTGCTCGGTAGCGAACCCCAAGGTTCTTGAGTTCCAAAAGGGTTACCTACGCAAGCTGGTGGACGCGGTCAATGAGTTTGACAACATCCTCATCGAGATTGCCAACGAGAACTATTATAGCGAGGCGTGGGAGCGGCATCTGTGCGAAGTCATCCGCGAATACGAACTCGCCAAGCCCAGGCAACACGTGCTCATGCCGCTCGACCTCCTCAACCACAGCAGCGTCGTGCAGAAATGGGATCCCAAGACCATCCACTCCGCTCTGTTGCAGAAGCGACACCTCCGACAGCCACTCATCTTCGACACGGACTGGATCATCAATGACAGCGACGACGAGATTCGCCGCGCGATGTGGACGGCGGTGCTCAGCGGCGGGCACTTCAACTACATGGACGACAGCCTCGAGTTCCGCGAGAAGCCTCTTCCAGACAAGCGCGCCGCCCTGCATCGGCAAATCGGGCATCTGGCCGCGTTCATGAAACCCCTCAAGCCCTGGGAAATGCAGCCGGACGACGCGTTCGTCAAATCCGGCTATGCGTTTGTGTTGGCCTCGGCGAATGAACTCGCGGCCTATCTTCCCAGCGGGGGCAGCGTCACGCTGGACCTGACTGTTCTAACGGGCCAGCTCACCGCCCACTGGTTCAATCCGCGCGAGGGCACATTCGGCGACCCCTGGGAGGTTGAGGGTGGCGCATGGCGAATGCTCACCGCACCCGATGCAGCGGACTGGGTTTTGCTCCTATCGAAACGAGACCAATGAAGCAGGATTGACGACGGTCAACGGGGCGTGGGTGGTGGGCTGCCCGAGTCGGGTGCGGCGGTTTCGTCGGTGGGTGAAGACTGGCCTTACTTCAAGCTCTCCAGGCGTTGAAGCTCGAATCGAAACGCGGGATTCTGCGGGTCAAGCTCCAGCGCCTTGAGGAGCGCCCGATGCGCCGTCGTGTAATCCTTGATCGCCAGGTACGCTCCCGCTAAGGTGCTCCAGCAAATCGGGTCGCGGGGATATTTGGCAGCCAGTTTCTCCATGAGAGGGATGGCCTTCTCGAACTCCTCGCTGCGAAGGTAGGCGCCAACGAGGTTTCGCCAGACCGTCGGGTCGTCAGGCAGTGCCTTCACATATTTCTCAAGGAAGGGGATGGCTTCCACGTCTTTCCCTACGGCGAGAAAAGCCTGCGAGACCTCGTGGAGGACGACCGGGTCGCCCGGCGCCAGCTCCACGCCTTTCGCCAACTCCGCCAGTCCCTCGTCAATGAGCGCTGCTTTCTCGCCAAAGACCCCTTTTTCAAGGAGAAGATGTCCCAGTCCGATCCTCGTCCAGGGCGATTCTGGAAAGACCTCTGCCCAGCGGCGGAAGTGGAGCAGCCCTTCTTCGACATCTCCTGACTTCAAGTATCGCCGAGAAGATAGAATGCTCATCCAGCGGAGATACCACGCGAGGTCGGCGTCCTCGCCTACCCCTGAAGCATAGACCTCTCTTAGGTAACTCAATCCCTCAACGGGCGTTCGCTCATGCCAGCACTGAGCCGCTTTCAAGTAAGGCCGCCGAATCGCAACGACTGCTGCTATCGCTTTCTCTTCGCGCTCTGTCGCACCAACGACCTTCGGGAAACGCTCACTAATTGCCTCAGCGAGCGCAGCGATGTTGGTGGGAATGGAGTACCCGCCGAACGCCCGTTCCTCGGCGAACGCCAGCGGGCTGTTGTCCTCCGTGGCGATGGGCACCCCCGCCGCGAACCGGCGAAAACTCTCTTCGTCGAGAATGAGATTCTTCAACAACGCAGGAACGCTCTCCAAATGCACACGACGGAACAAAGCGCGTGTCGCGTCCCCCTGCTGCAAGAACTCGCTGATTCGCTTGGCATCAATGACCAGTGGCTGGGGAGTGCCCAGGATGACGGTGTATCCCCTCGCAAACCAGAGAGAGGCGTGGGGGAAAACATCCTGGAATGTCCGAAGGATCGTCCTCAAATCTGTCGTGGAGAGTGAATGGAGGGGAACCCACTGGCACATCACTCCGCCCTCCCGCAGCCGCTGGCGGCACGCGTCATAGAAATCCCGCGTGTAAAGAACCCAACTTTCGGAAGCCCCCGGATGCGTGGCATCCGAAGCGATGATGTCATACGTTCGGTCCGTGATCTTCGCATAGTTGTTCGCGTCGGCGGCGATCAACCGGAGACGTTTGTCCTCCAGAACCCCATTGTTCTCGTCGGCGAAATACCTCGCCGCGTCGAACACGGAGGGGCAAATCTCCACCGCGTCCACACGCTCTACGGGGTGCGTCAGAATCGCCCCTGTCGTGATGCCCCCGCCAAACGCCGTCACCAAAACATCCTTCGGATTCGCATGGACGAAGAACGGCAGATGACCGAGAAGATGAAACGCCTGCAGGGCATCGAGGTCCGTGGGAACCTGCGGGTTGCCGTCAATCTCCATCATCTTCAGCCCCTGTTCCGGGTCGAGAAACACAGCCACCGTTCCCGCCGATCCCTCCTCGTAGAAGATAAGCTCACCCCTCTTGCCGTGGAGACCCTTACTTGTACTGGCGACATCAATCCGGGGCGGCAGGGCGATCACCAAAAGCGAAAATGCCGCAACCATGCCGGACCCGAACACCAGTCGCCTTCTCGGCGAATAGCGGCCTGAAAACCCCATGAATACAGTGCCGATCAGGACGTTTAGAAAAGCCAGCAGGGTCATTGTGCCTGACAGCCCGAGCAGCGGGATGAGAACGAAGACCGCGCACACCGAGCCGAGTACGGCCCCGACGGTGTTGCTCGCGTACGCCCGCCCTATGTCGCCGCCGACTCGGTCGCGCTGTCCTGCGTAAATAGACGTCACTGCCGGAAACACCATCCCGAACAAAACCGCCTGCGGCAGGAGCGCAGCCGCCGCGATCAGGTACCGGACCAACGTGTAAGGCCAGTAACTCCACGAAGCGAAAACGTCTTTCAGGCTCTGGTAAATCGGGTAAAACGAACGCGTGAGAGCCATGCCCGCCAGGGCGAACCCCCCGATGAGGACCTCCATCACGGCGACCCGGGCGAGGAGCTCTTCTCCGCGAGCCAGATACTTCGCAAAAAGACATGCCCCCACGGCAAGCCCTAACAGAAAGCTCGAAAGCATGATCGTGAAGGAATACGTTGTGTTGCCGACGATGTAAACGAGGATGCGCGTCCAAAGAACTTCGTAGCTGAGAGCCGTGAATCCGGACAGGGCGAACAGCAGCAGAACGACACGACGCAGCCGCGGCGCATACGGTTTGACCGACCCCTCCGCAGGAACCGCAACGGATGGCCTGACGGACCTTCGGGCTGATAGAGCGACCGCGGCGATTCCGACCGCGGCATTCAGGACAATAGCGGCCACATTTGCTCCCCGCGTGCCCAAGTGTTTGATCAAAATGAATCCTGCCAGAGCCGCCCCGAGCACCGCCCCGAACGTATTCACCGAATAGAGTCGCCCAAGTCCTTTCTCGACTGTGATTCGGCTGCCAAGATAGAACTTGCTCAATAGCGGGAGCGTCCCGCCCATCAGGAATGTCGGGAACAAAAGCAGGACAAAGGAGGCAACAAACTTAACTCCTGTCAACAGAGCGGGTGATTCCTCAAGCGAAGCGTAAAGCGAGCGCTCCAGCGAAACCAGTCCCCGGCAGAGCACCGGTACCGATAAAGCAAATGCGGCGATAAGAATCTCGAACAACCCATATCCGCGCAGCGGGTTCTTCCAACGGTCGGCCCATCGTCCGACTACAATCGAGCCGAGACACAGACCCCCCATGAACGCCGCGAGAACCGCTGACGTGGCATAGACGGACCCTCCAAGAGCGACCGACAGCATCCTCCGCCACACCACCTCATAGACCAAACCCGTCATCCCGGAGAGGGTGAAGAGAAACAGGACGACGAAGTGAAGCCTACGGACACTCTGTTCTTTGTTCAATGCCATGTCCTTGCGGCCAGCCGATCAGTGTCTGTAGCGCAGGCATCTTGCCTGCCTTGAGGTTATTTCCGTACCTGTCGCAAAGTGGCGCGGGCGTCTCGCCCGTGCTCCGCTGCTCCTATGCGGCGTCAATCGTCCGCCAACCCCGCACCGTCTGTCAAGTCGCTCTGGCGGCAGTCACCTCACGAATAGATTCAAAGGCCGCGTCAAGCAGGCGCTGGAGCTGGGGCTCGGCGATGCAGTACGGGGGGATGAAATAGACGACATCGCCCAGGGGGCGGACAAGCGCGCCTTTATCCCGGGCGCGGCGGCAGACCTTCGCTCCCGTCCTTTCCTCGTATGGGAAAGGCTGCCTTGTTTTTTTGTCATGGACCAGCTCCACCGCCCCGATGAAGCCACACTGCCTCACGTCGCCGACATGAGCCAGTTCCCAGAAACGCTCCAGACCTTTTCGCAGATATTCAATCTTCTGAGACAACTCGCCAAGAACGTTCCGTTTCTCGAACAGCTCCAGGGACGCCAGAGCCGCAACACAAGCGAGTTGATTCCCTGTGTACGAGTGCCCGTGGAAGAAAGTCTTGTTCCCAGAGTAATCCCCAAGGAAAGCCTCGAAAACGCTTTCGGTCGTCACTGTTGCCGCGAGGGGCAAGTATCCACCGGTTAGCCCTTTCGCCACGCACATCAAATCGGGAGTCACATTCTCGTGCTGGCAGGCGAACATCTTGCCCGTGCGGCCGAAACCGGTCGCCACCTCGTCGGCAATTAACAAGGTGCCCGCTTCGTCACACATACGCCTCGCTTCGGCGAGGTATCCGCTCGGGTGCACGATAAATCCGGCGGCTCCCTGCACAAGCGGCTCCAAAATCAGCGCGATGATTTCTCCCTCATTTTCGGCGAAAATCTTTCTCAGCGACAGGACACACTCTCTGTTGCAGGTTGCGGGTTCCTGGGCGAATCGGCAGCGATAACAGTACGGCGCCGGCGCCCGTAACGACTCGAACAGCAGCGGCCCGAAAATCCCGTGAAAAAGGTCTATCCCACCGACGGACACGGCCCCCAACGTGTCCCCGTGATACCCAAGCTCCAGGGACACGAATTTCCGACGCCGCGTGCTCTCCCCTTCGACGTTCCGCCAGTACTGGAACGCCATCTTGAGGGCGACCTCCACGGCGGTTGATCCGTCGTCCGAGTAGAAAACGCGGGCGAGGCCCGGTGGCGCAATAGAGACGAGCTTCTCCGCCAGCAACGTCGCCGGAACGTTCGCCAGACCCAGCGAAGTGGAGTGGGCAATCTGCCCGAGTTGTTTCCGTATCGCCTCGTTAATCTCCTCGACATTGTGCCCGTGAATATTGACCCAGAGCGACGAAGTTCCGTCAATGTACTCGTTGCCGTCAATATCTTTGAGAAGGCATCCCTTCCCGCCCGCGATGAAAAGCGGCTCCCCCGCGAGCAAATCCTTCATCTGCGTGAATGGATGCCAGACGTGCTCACGGTCAAGTCGAGAGAGCATCTCCTTGTCAAACACATTCATATCCAGGTCCTCCGCCCCGAAAACCGTGTCACGATTCGCGCGCTTAAATGACCTGCCGCGTGTCGGGGTCCATGAGGGGGACGCCCTTTTTGCACAGTGGGCATTCTTCTTTCAGGTAGGACTCGACCTCCAGTTGCACAACGCTTTTGCCGGGCACAGGATACTCGATTTTGCCCGCTGTGCGGTCCACCAAGACGCCGACGCCGACGGTCTTCCCTCCGTTTTCCTCCACAATGTCAATCACTTTCTTCACCGATCCCCCGGTGGTCGTTACGTCCTCGACGACCAGCGTCCTCTCTCCCGGTCGAAAACGGAAGCCCCGGCCGAGGACGAGCTTCCCCTCCTTTTTGTCCGCGTAAATCGCCCTCGCGTTCAGATGCCTGGCCACTTCGTAGGCGACGACGATCCCGCCGACCGCGGGGCCGATGACCGTCTCGACCTCAAAGCCGCGGAACTTCTCTGCCAGGCGACGGCAGAGTTCTTCCGCTTTGTCCGGGTGTTGCAGCACCTGGGCACACTGAATGAACCGGTCGCTGTGCCGCCCCGACGTCAGCAGAAAATGCCCCTCCAGAACGGCTCCCGTTTCCCGCAGAATTTCCATCGGATCCATTGTCATTCCTTTCTTACCCAGCACAAATTGATCCCAGGCGGTCGGAACAACTTCAAGGGCGACCGACTTTTCCGTAATTTCGCCTCCATCGAGCCTGGCTTCTTTGCGCCCGGCCCGCCTTTTTGACCCGCTTCAATGCCATCAAAGAGGTGGCATGGGCATCATGCCCAAGATCCTCTTGTTGCCTCGCATTATAGCGGCCCTGCCGCCCGCAACAACGGATTTTTGTTGACAGGGAAGGCATCCTGTAATAGCTTCGGCGCGAGACTTCCACCCTGGGTGACGACTGCTTGTCGTCTTTTTTCGGGGGGCGGCGCCATGAAACGTTCCGATCCGATACCGCATTCCTTCGGCAGAGAGGAGCTCGAGGTGCAGATAGGAAATACACTGGAGTTTCGGTGCATCAAGAATGACTGTGGCGAAGTCGTGAAATTCTCGGTCTTTGAGATCGCCAAGGACCACAGCATCCGGTGCGGCGCCTGTGGCAAGGAATATACCTTTGGCGAGGAGCTGGTCGGCAAGCTCGAAAAGTTTGAGAAGCTCTGCCGAGCCGTCAACGAGGCGCAGGAAATTCTCAGCGACACCAACGTCGCGATCAATGTCTATTCCCACGAGGTGAAGATTCCGTTTCGTCTTCTTCTCAGCCGGCTGAACACGCAGCTTAACCTCGATGTCGGGGGCAGAGAAATTCAAATTCGATTCCGCGTCAGTCCCCTGAAGGATATGCCCCAGCTCGCGGAGAAGAAGCCCTGAACTCTCCGGCAATTGCCGGCAAATCGGTAAGGGACTCTCCCCGCATCCCAATGTCCGGGTCACCGGCTTGCGGCGAGAGCACCCAACACGTCAGACCTGACGGTGCGCGATGCCCTTCTCACCTTCTACCCGCAGATCGGTCCTTGAGGTCGTGATTTTTGTGGGGAGAAGTCTGTTTTGTGTTCTGCTGCTCATGGCGGCTGTCCTGATTCTTCTTCACCCCGTCTTTCGACCCGGCTTCCTCGTGTACCTGGACAACCCGGCTCATCTCGCCGAAGCCCACGCGTTCGTTGGGAACGTGCGGCTGGACGGCTGCTGGCTCGACAGTTGGTCCGTGAGCAATAGCGCCGGCTACCCACTTCTCCTCTACCAGCCCAAAACCGCCTTCTATCTCATCGCCGTCCTCCACTTCATTGTGGGGGCCTCCGTGGTCTTCGCTTACAAACTTGTTGTGTTCCTTTCCATTCTCTTGCCGGTCATGGGCGTTTTCTTTTTTCTGAGAAAAGACAGCCTCATGCTGCCAGCCCTCTTCTGTTCGCTTCTCTTTCTCTGCCAGAACAATCTCGTTCACTACTCGCTGAGCGGACTGTCGAGCAATGCACTGGCGACGGGCGTGCTTTTTCTGTTTGGGACAGCATTGTTCCGATTCACCGACAGGCCGACGTACAAACGCGCGGTCGCAGCCGGGATTCTTCTCGGTTTGTTGAGCATTACCCACCTTTACATCATGCTCGGCGGAATTGCTCTGTGGAGCGTTGTCTTCCTTTCATTCCTTCTGTTGGGCGGAAAAGAGAAAAGACCTCGCGCCCTCCTTCTGCTTCTGGTTCCGGTCGTCGGTTTCCTCACGTCCTGCTTCCACACCTACCCGGTCGCCAGAGCGTCCGGGTGGCTGACACCCGCAGAGGTCGAGCTGCCGCTTGTTTCCTTTCGGACAATTGTCGGCAACCTCTTCTCGAGGGGCGATTTCTTTTCCCACGGCGAAGGAAGTGGCATGGGCATCCCCGTAGCGCAGGCGTCCTCGCCTGCCTCTTTCCTCCTCTCCATCATCCCTCATATTCGCGCCGCGGCAAACCTTTTGGGAAACGCCGCCATCGTCCTGGGCATTCTGTTCGCCATTCTTGGGGTGTTCTACGCCTTTGACAGCACGACAAAGGCGAGAGGTTTCTGTGTCCGCGTAGTGTCGGTTCTCCTGTTTATCGTTGTTTCGTCGGCGGTTGCTTCCGGGATCGTGGTGCCGGGTGTGGGATTGAAATGGAGGTGGCTTGAAGGCCTGAGCTTCCTTCGCTCGACCAAAATTCACGGGTATCGCTTCATGGTCCTCGCGAGGGCAGGGATGCTTTACCTCTCCGCATATGGTCTATCGCGGTTTGTGCGAGACCGCGCGCTCCCTTCGATCGCGGGGCTGGGGAAATTCTCCCTCGCGGGCAAGTTCCGCTGGCCGGTTCTCATCCCTCTGTGCGGAATCGTCTTCCTCGCAGCGAACCTCCCTTTCTTTTTCTACGCTCGCTCGCTCGAGGAAATTCGCCGGAATCCGCTTTTCCCCGCTCGCGACTCCACCCTGCTGACAACATCCTCTCAGCTTCCTCCGACAACCGATCTGTTGAGGGTTTGCGAGTGGCTGAAGGAAAGCGGGAATGGTGGAAACCGGCGCGTTTTCTTGCAGAACACCCTCGGCAATGCGCTGCTCGAGTGGAAGGAAGCCGCGAGAGCTTCGGAGGAAAGCATAGCTGCCGCTGTGGAAACCAAGCGAGATACCGTAACGCATTTCACTCACCTTCCGGCGATTTCGTCGGTTTACAGCGGGATGCCGCAAATCGGCTCGTGGATCGGCGGAAACCTCTTCCCCATTGAGAAAATCTCCATCTCCGAATCGGGCCGGCTTCTCGCCTCAAGGGTGGACGAATTCGACGACCTCGATCTTGTTCTGAAGAAAAGATACCTCCAGCGATTGAACATCCAGTATCTCGTCTCGTGCGAACCTCGCCTCCGTTTCCGCCTGACGGCTTCTCGATTCTTCGAGCACAAGGCGTCTTTCGGTTCATTCGAGATCTTCGAGCTTCGGGAGATTTTCTACACCCCGCACAAGCCCGGCTGGGCGCATTTCAGCCTCCCTTCCCAATACATTCCGAATAACAAGATTGAGGTGACCCGCTTCGACAACTCCGGGATTGACATCGCCTTCGAGAACTACGCCACCATCATTGACCTGTACGTCTCCGTCTGCAACCATCCCTTCTGGCAAGGTTCCGTAGATGGCAAAACAGTTAAAATCGAAAGCGATGACATCGGGCTAATCAAGATTCCCCTCGAGGTCAAGGACGAGTCGGGCGAAAATACTGCCCTCCTGGGGAAACACATTTTGAAGCTTCGCTACGCCCCCGACCGCGGAGCTTCTGTCGTAATCACCCTTGCTTCCCTTGCTGTCAGCGTCCTGTCTCTTCTTCTCCCCTCTCCCGGGCCGAGAAGACGAGAAGTTGAAAAGAGCGACCATGTGGAGGGAGCGTGTCGTCAAAATGAAATAACTCCGCCTCGTGAGACAGCAAATGACCTCTGCTCCGTGAAGGGAGGGAACGATGTCAGGGGTTAAGAAGTTCATACTCGCAATAGCCTTTTCCTGGATGTTCTGTTTGGTCGTGGCGGTTGAGACGGAAGAAGTCGCCTCCGGGCCCCGCGTCGCCATCGTGCAGGAGTCTTTTTCGATTGATTACGCTGAGAGGGTCGAGACGGTCCGTGACTCGCTCGCGTGGGGCGGTCTGAGGAGCACCTTCGTCTCGGCCGATGAGCTTGCCGACGAGCAAACCTTTAGCACGGACTCGTTCGATTGCCTCGTTCTTCCCGACGCCTCACTCTTCCCGGCGAAGGCCATTCCGAATTTGCTCAAGTTTCTGCGATCCGGCGGAGACCTCGTCGTCATTGGTGGGCCTATCTTCGACAAGCTTCTTTATCACGCCGAGGGCCGCTGGCAAACGAAAGAGGAGATACTCAGGTCGCTCCGCTCCGAGGCGATTGTTCTCGATCTCTCGAAGGTCACAACGCAGGACTGGCAGCGTGCGACGAGCAATCCCGAAGTTGAAAGCAACTTCATCATCAAGAAGCCAGACGGAGATGGCGAGGCATGGGCCGAGTACCGGCTGAAAGAACTTCCCGGATGGGACACGTACAAAATCAAGCTGCCGCCAAACGCATTTCCGGCGAAGGACTGCCTCGTGTGCTTTCGCGCTTCCGGCGACGGGAACACGCCCAGCATGGCTCTCGAGATTCAGGAGAAGGATGGCTCCCGATGGTTCGCTGTAGTTCCTCTTCAACAAGAAACACAGAGCTATGCGCTGCCCCTCGATGAATTCAAGTTCTGGGCGCATGGCTCGCCGCCCAGCCGCGGCAGACAGGGCGACCGGCTGAACCTTCCCAACGCCGAGCACATCATCATCGGCCTCGCCCGCAGCCACAACAGCCTTCCTGAAAAAGGGCCATTCTCGTTTCGCATCTCCAGCATCGGTTCAGCGAGGTCGCCTTTCCCCGACGAGGTTAGCATCCCGGTCCTGGAGACGCTCTATCCCTGGTGCAAAACCTATACGACAAAGGCCGTCCAACACCTCACGACACGCGGCGTATGGCTGCGCACCCCCATGGGAGGATCTGTCTCAGATCACATCGAGACGCTCTGCCCTTTCTGGCGAAGCCGGGGTCTTGGATGCCGCAATCCTTCACCTTATCGTTGGGTCCCTATCATCTACGGGTATGACTACAATTGGCGCAACGGCCGAGTGGCTGGCTCCCTGACCCTGAACTTCGATGGAGAATTCGCGAATTCCCATTGGCTTCAAATAGGTTTGCTCGACCTTCCATCTCTGAGAAGTTTTGACCACCTCAGTGACTTGATAGCCGACCAAGTCAAGAGGATACACGGCAACATCTTTCTGCGGGCTGGCGGTGTGAACCGCGCTTCCTATTTCGAAGGTGAGCTGGTCACCCTCGGTTACGTTTTGAACGCGCCTCCCCCTCCCTCGTGGTGGACACGAGCTTACGTGCAGGAACCACCGGGCCCTATGGTTCGTGATGTTTTTAAGAGTGCCGAATTCCGTGGCAAGTTAGAGAGCTTCGTGGCCTGGCGGGCGACAACACTGAATCCCAGGCGTTATGAAGCCACCGTGGAATTGCTCGACGACCGCGACCGGATTGTGGATTCGCTGTGTTACGAATTCACCGTTCTTCAGGATAAGCCTGCCCCGCGCGACGAGATCGTGCGCGCCGAAGGATCCCATTTCGTGCTGAAGGGGAAGAGATGGTATCCCCACGGGATGAATTACTGGCCGTCGAGTTGGGGCGGGCGTGAGCCGAACGAGTTCTGGCAGCACTGGCTGTCTCCGTCGCTGTACGATCCGGAGGTTGTCGGGAGAGACCTCGCGGCCGCAAGAGATCTGGGGATGAATTCGCTGAGCATCCAGTTGAACAGGCCGGACCAGATTCCCGCCGTGAACGATTTCCTTTTCCGATGCCGGCAATATGGCATCTACGTCAATCTCTTCCTTCAGGGAGGGCATCCCCTTCAGCCCGACTTAGTCCTTCTGGCGACTTTTCTTGCGGAGGGTAGGTTCGCGGGAAATCCGGCAATCTGGGCTTATGACATCGCGTGGGAGCCGCATGTCGGCGAGGAAGGGCAGAGAAAGCGGCTTGACCCTGAGTGGCAGAAGTGGATCGAGGAACAGTACGGAAGCATTGAAGAAGCGGAGAACGACTGGAAATTCGAGCTTCGGAAGAAAAACGGCGGCATCACGACGCCCACGCAAAATCAGATTCTCAATCCCGGTCCCTGGAATGTCATCGTCGCTGCGTACCGGCGGTTCCTCGACGATCTCATCAGCCGCCGCTACGGCGAAGTGACAAGGCACATTCGCGAGTTTGATTCGACTCACCTCATCGGCGCCCGGACCGGCTACGGCGGCACCGGCGAGATGGGAATTGATTTCCGGATGCCCTTCGATCTCATCAGCGGAGCGAAGCATCTCGATTTCATCTCGCCGGAGGGGTACGGCCTTTCGCCGGATTGGGAGAAAGCGAGAGCCGCTGGATTTACCACGCTCTACGGGCGATACGCCGGCAACGGCAAGCCGGTTTTCTGGGCGGAATTCGGGCAGTCGGTTCATCCGCATTACGACGAAGCGGCGTTCGCCCTCCAAAAGAACATCTACGAGAGCATGTACCGCCTCGTCCTCGATTCTTTTGCTCAAGGCTCGGCGGGATGGTGGTTTCCCAGCGGGTATCGCCTCGGCGAGGACAGCGACTATGGAATCATCCACCCCGACCTGACCCCGCGACCGGCGGCGTTGGTGCTGAAGGGGTACGCAGAGGCAATCACCGGGCAACCCCCTCTTCGTCAACCTCAGGCCTGGATCATGATTGACCGAGACCTCCATCCTCGCGGCTACTCGCAGATTCGAAAGCGCCACGAGGCCGAATACGTCCGCCTGCGAGAAGAGGGCAGGGTTGTTGCCCTCCGAACGCCTGCGACGGGGACGACGTCGGCGACAGTGCCCGACATCGCCGTCGGCAATGTCCCTTACACCGGGCGCAATCCCCACAAGTACCTCAACGCCGAATTCAACGCCGTGCGGCTCGTCCTGCGCGATGGATCGAAGATGACGGTAACCAAGGGACAGACCGTAAAGCTGCCAAAGGGCGAGCCTGTTCGCCTCGAGGTCTCCGTCGGCAACACGGGCGAGCCGGTCTGGCTGGAGCCGAGGCGCGGGCAGGACACAGGCGGCGTGTTTCTCTCCTGTTCGCTCGACGGGAAGTTCGCGAAAGGATTCCCGATCCCGCACGACATAGGGCGCTATCAGAACTGCGAAATCCGGGGACTTCTTCTTGCCGCAGCGCCACCCTCTCCCACGCGCATCACCCTCCGCATGGAGGCCTCTCACAAAGCCTCCTTCGGCGAGAAGTTCAACTTCACCCTCGCCCCCGAATGACCCACCGGACGAAACCTGCGCAACGTGCCGTCGCCCGACTCTATCAGATGACCGAAAAAACTGCTTGACTACCCCCCCCCCGCGCGGTAATCGTTCTGCAATCCACGGCAAGAAGCGTCCTTGTGTTTTTTTGAAGGTGGCTGCCCAATACGCCCCGCGCTCCCGAGGACGACCTACAGCGCTGTTGTGGGACACGACCCCTGGGTTGGCAAACGAGAACTGCTGGACCTCAAATGGCGCGGCTCGGGCGAGGGGTACAGACGCGCGTGCAGGGCAGGGAACCCAACGGAGTATCGCACTTGTCAATTCGTGTGCGAGGAGGAAAAGTCATGAAGACCGATTCATATGCTTGTCTATTGACCGCGTTAGGAATGCTCAGTGCAGTCGTCGCAATTAATCACGGGTGTTCCGAGACATTCACTCCGCCCTATGAAACCGGGACAATTAGTGTCATAAAGTATCCCTCATCGTTTACCGCCGAGCCAACAGTTTCCCTCGACGAAAGCAGTGGGACCATAAGTTTCGACTTTGGGAGTAACAAGGGCGACGAAGGTTTCGCTACGGCTGTAGGTTCTGGATTAGTTGGTTCGTACGTGTGCACCCGCCCGGGCGTTTATCGCGTGGAATGGGTCTGCGAATCCGAACTCGAATGGAGCGGTTACAGCGACGGACTGTTTCTCATCGTAGGGGGGTTGGCAAGCAAAATACTCGGTCTTTTCGTTGGGGGTATTCCTGACCTTATTCAAGCCGGGATGATGTTAAAGGATGTCTGGTCAGTATATCGCCTTGTTGGCGTTCTTGAGCAGGGCAGCGGGATCGTATCAACCAAGTTTGATATCGAGGTCGAGCTACGAGGGACAGGAGACATGTTCCTCGCCAAAAAGCTAATAAACTGGATTCCCGCCGGCGTTCCCTTTAACGCACTATCACCCCGTCTTCTTCCGCCGCGCGACATCACAATGACATGCGACAACGTGACTTTTACGCAAGGTAGGACCTATCGTTGGAACTGGTCTCCGCGCGTGGAGATAATTCAGCAGGGCGGCACCCGAGCCTGGGCTCATTACGGGGGCCAACTCCGGCTGAAGGAGGTGCAAATCACATTAGTGAGCGCGTTAACAAACGCCCTTGAGCTACACGATGCCGAATATCCGAGTCTCTGCGACCCAGGGGACAACATTTCTTTCCGTACCAAGGTTTGGGATGGACTCGGACAGAACGTGTGGGACGCTCAAGTGGGCTATGCAATTCACAAGGTCGTGCTGGATGCGGAGGCTGCCAATGGGTATCGGTATGTCTGGTCTGGGGACGGTAATTGCGCATGGTCTCAGGCTCTGGGTTCGTACGTGTCTGATCTTCGTGCTCCAACTGAGCCGGGAAACTACCTTGCGATTCTCTCAGCCACGAAGAATGGGTATTTGCCTGCTGAGGGGAGGCACGTCTTTGTTGTGAGACCCAAACACAACCCAGTTCTCTCCAATCCCAGGGTCATTCCGCCCTCAGGTCACCCCGGCGATACTTTTGAGTTTTTGGTTGATTACTTCGATGAGGACGGGGACCTCCCGGAGCTTTATAAGGACCTCTACGTTAGCGGAATCGGTCCCTTGACGATGACGCTGAACAGTGGGACGGCGTCCAACGGCACATACTCGTGTCTGTGGCAACTCCACCAGGAGGGAACGCACCATTTCTTCTTCATCTTTGTCGATCGGTACTTTGGTGCGGCCTTATCGCCAATCTACTCCGGGCCCGTCGTGACTACCAGTGAGAGCTACGTGCGGTTGTCTGTTGAGGTGTCGGGTGGTCCGGTTAGTGACAACATTAAGATTCGATTCGGGCATGGACCGGATTTTTCGCACTTACACTACCAGGAGTGGCCGGCGCCGGCCCTACCCCAGACTGTCACCATAGACTCCGGCCAGCAATTGAGGTTCGAGCTGAATCTTGGATCGAACAACCACACCTTCTCAAAATGGGTGTTCAGGGATGACAACGGTAACGTCCTCAGGGAAAGCTTCGACCAATGGTACGGTTTTTCCCTGCTCAGCGGAAACATCCATGCGACGGCTTATCTGACCTACACCGGGATAGCCTACACGATCAGCGGGACGGTGCTGCGATGGGACGGGATTCCTGTTCCCGCAGGAGTGGACCTCACGCTCACGAGTCCTGTGCAAACGATGACTCAGCACACGGACAACGGGAATTTCTCGTTCGCGGGGGTCTTGGGGGGAGTCTCCGTTACTGTTACGCCATCGGCAGGTGCATACCAATTCAGCCCATCGAGTCTTGTGTTCCCTAATTTGAAAAGAGACCAGTTGGATTGGCTGATTACTGCGCACTCCTCCGATGAGTACGTGCCGATGACGACGTTCCTAATGGTTCCGCCCGCTGTAAGCGCGAATTCTGCCGTATCGTTCTCGTGGAGGGGCGCGGACGATGTGACAAATGCCCAGAACCTTGTATATCAGTACAAGCTCGATGGGCAGGATGCGGACTGGCCGACAGACTGGGTTTCATCCACGTCCACGTCCTACAATCTCGCAAACGGTGCCTACACTTTTTGGGTCCGGCCCAAGGACGAAGCCGGGAACATTAACCAGGCACCCCCCAGCTACGACTTCGTAGTGAATGCCGCCCCGAAAGTGGTTTCTGCGACTCGCATCAATCGAAGCGTCTGGGCGAGCCGTGTAACCCTCGAGATGCCCTCGGGTGCAAGCCATCCCACCGACAAGTTTGTCCTCTTACCAGAGCATTCGGGAACAAGCGATTCCGAACTCGTTCCCCTCAAAATTCATCCTGCGGACGACCCCGCCCCCTGTGGTGCAAATGAAATCGTCGCGACTGAATTGGGCCTGACTCTGAGGATGACGAAAGCCGGAACTGGCTGGCTTGTCACCTTGCCCGAGAGTATCCCCTCCGGCCAGACCGCCCAATACGACATCGTTTGGGGCAAAATCAAGTATTTTGGATGGCAGGAGAAGGTTGACATACCCCGGGGCTTTCCAAATTTTAGCCCCGGCGAGCCCAATTATACCGGAAAAGTGGAGGCCGTCTTCCTTACTGAGCAGTTGCGTTTGTTGAGACTCGCGGAAAAAGAGCGCAGGCGTCTTTTGGGTGTTTATGGAACCAAAGAGGGATGGATGTTCATGAACGTTTGGGATCAGAGTGGCCCCTTCATCGATGAGACAGTCCTCCAGTTCCTGAAGGGAGACCCGTCTTACGCAACCGACTACGAGTGTCTCAACGGAAGAGCTTTGCAGTTGGGCGCGAACACTTGCCTGACCTGGTGGAATGAGAAGGGGGAAAAGGTGGGCGGCCTCGAGCATCTTTACTATCGCTACTGCCTCCGGGTATTTGATGCAGCTTGGAACACGCTGAACTCCTTTGAGAGCGATTTTGAAGAAAACAGCAGGCCTAGTATGGGGCTCTGCGCAATCGAAGGTCGGCTGATCAGGGGGGGCAAAACATACAATGATGCTGCAAACACCGTAGACCTTTGGTTTGTGGTGCACGACTCGGACGGCAGCAACATAGTCCCGAGAACCGTCTTTGCATCTGTTCCGCAGACAGAATCCGCAGATTTATACCCGCACGGCGCGAAGCGTGTGGGAAAGAACCTTGCGTTGCTTTTCGAACACTCTTGGGAAACGGCCGAAGGGGATAACCGCGAAGAAGTGCTCTATCAAGTTCGCGACACGAACGGGGTCCTGGTCAAACAAAGCGAGAGCCTGAATCCGCCGTTACTGCCGGATTCTGTGGAGATGGATGATGAGTATGAGTTCGAGCAGAACGACCTGACGGACAATGAAGGGAAGCTTTGGATGACAATCGAGCACTTCCGGCCGGACCAGTGGTACAAGTGGTATTATTGTGTGATTAAAGCAGACGGCAACGTCTGGGAAAAAGGGCTGATCGAAAGACCGAATAGACGGTACTTCGATTTTTGTGATAGGGACGGTTACGTGTGGATTAGAGAGGAGGCGTTCTTCGCCGCATTGAATCCCGATGACACCGTTCACTACGGTCCGAGGACGGTGTCCTTCATTCCCAACCAGAACGTCGGAAGCATCGCTGCCTCGGTATGGCAGGACGGTTATCGCCTCTACGACCGCTGGTCGCCGCAGACGCTTGAAATCAATGTTCCCACTGGCGTCAATGCCGATTCCATAGAGCTGTTCGACCTGAACGTCTGGGCCAACGATCTGCATCCGGCGAACGTCAAGATAAAGAAAGCCGCCACGCTAGTGTGGAGCCAGTCCGGGCAGTTCACTGGTCATACGACGGTTGACTTGCCTTCAGGGACCCTTGCGGAAGGGGGAAACGTTCTCACCGCCACCCAGGACGACTTCTTGGGCGGCCAGGTTCTCTTCACATTTCCGTACGTGCCGCCTCCACCGGAGATCACCGAAGTCAGCCGGCCGGACGCCGGGACCGTCCGTCTTACTTGGAAAAGCTACCCGGGAAAAACCTACATTGTTCAGTCTTGCGTTAACCTTGTGCCAGACTCCTGGACTCAGAAGGCAACGGTTCCATCGGCGGGTGAGACGACGACTTGGTCTGAGACGATCGGTACGTCGAGGATGAGATTCTACAGGGTCCAGGTTCAGTGACCGGTCACGGGAGGAGAGTCCCCTCCGCCAGGCGGCGCCCGCGGATTCCCACGGGCGGGACGCCCGTGCCACCACGGTACCAAGCGAGGTCCGGCCCGGTCACCATTTTTCGCCCGAGGTGATGACGCCGAGGCTTGAGGCGAAGGAGCGGAGGCCTTCGAGGGCGATGCCGGAGGTCGGGTAGAGCATCTTCTCAAACGCGGTGGTTGACCAGACACAGAAAAATTTGAATCGCGGGAGATGCTCTTTCATGTCCGGCTCGAGGTTCTTCCAGAAGTCGCCCCATTCCTTGTCGGTCTCTTCGGAGACCGTCTCGCCCGGCCTCGCACCTCTCGGGCCGATCTCGGAAAAGCCCATCGGCATGTCCTTCGGGATGACGGCTTCGAGGGCGCGGACGCTTTTCATCAGAGCATCGAGGTTCTGGATGTGCCCCTTCGTCCAGGAGATGTCGAAGTAGTAGTCAATGGCGGCGATGTCCACGTACTCGTCGCCCGGATAGAACTTGTCCACCTGCCAGCTATCTTCGCTGGTCGCGTTGGGCCCGTAGCACCAGAGGACATCTTTGACGCCCTTGCTCTCGACGTATTCAACGGTCAGTTTCCAGAGTTCTTTGAATTCCTTGGGCTTTCCGTTCCACCAGAACCAGTTTCCATTTCCCTCGTGCCAGGGGCGGAGGATGAGGGGACGTCCGACCTGTCTGACGCGTCCGACAAGATAATCCAGTCGCTCTAAGAGAGCCTGGTGGTGCTTGCCGCCTGGCAAGACATCCTGGATGTCGCCTTTCCGGAAATCGCCGGTATCGGGATGGCGCATGTGCCAGCGGAACATGACGACGGTGCCTGGTTTCTCGGCCCAGGCTTCCGCGGCGCCCGGTTCGTCGTCTCCGGCTCGCCGGCCTCCCCTTTTCGACACGTCCCTTGCGTAGCCGTCGGCAAGCTCGTATTCGAGGACGACCATCTTCCCGTCGCAGGCTTTCTCGAAAACGGGCAGGCTTCGCGGATTCGTCGTGTTGTAGCCGAGAAGAATGCCCGGGGCGGAGCGGATGCGGTCGAGGAGTTTTTGGGCTTGAGGGCCGGGCTTCCGCCGCTCGGCGGAGAACGCGGACGGCGTGAGTGCAAAGACTGCCAAGAAAATTGTTACGAGCCAAATGGAGGATGCCCTTGGTCTTTCAAACATTGGTCTGTGCCCTTTCCTTTGATTGTGGTATTGCCGTGGTTCGGTGTGCTTAGTGCTCCCATTCATAAAAACGGTGACCTATTACGGATAAATCCATTGGTCGAGAAGCCCGCCTGCCCGTGCCGGCGTGCATACGTTACTCAAAACGGAGACACCCGTTCCGCGCTCGCGCCAATTTCAACGTGCACGGCCAGGGGCTAAAGCCGGCTCCGCGGCGATAACTCGCACGAACGCGACCACCGGCTGAAGCAGGTGGCTACCAGGAATGTGCCGGCTGAAGCCCGGCACAGGCAGCCAGCGCAGCCGGCCTGATTCATCAGCCACATTCTCTGAAGGTTCATCACCGCGTTTATGAATATCCGTACTTAGCCGTCGAGAAGCCAGCAAGCCGCAACGGGTCCCGCCGAAGGCGGGATTAGCCGGCGGCGAAGCCCCGAGACTGCTTTTCATTTTTGGACCTTTCCGCCAAATGTTGCGCTGGCGAGGCCCGTCATTTCCTTCATCGAGACAGTGACTCTGTCATCTTGAAAGGTCATGCGTATTCGCCAATTGTTTATGTTCCCTATCTCATCGAGGTCCAGGACGAAGGAATTGTTGGTCTGCCAGAATCCCTTTGCTGCTGCGGGGAGGCCGAACCTTCCGGGAGCGATGCGATAGACATTATTCAGCGCTACCGGCACCTCAAGCGTCTGGTTATCTTCTACAAGCGACACTCTAAGGACTGCTTCTTCTTGTCGGGGAAAAGTCAAAGAAAGGGCTACTAACCCATACGGATTGGCATCCAGTAGATACCTCTGCCCCGAGACCCTCCGGGCCATCTCTGGAAGGGGCAGAACCGGCTTGGGCTGGCTCTGACAGAGCGCTGCCTGCCGAATCGCAGACTCGAGCAATGCCACGCCTCTGGGGTTCGTAGGGAGGAGCTTTGACGATTTCGCCGCCGGAATGAGGAAGGATCGAAGCAGCCTCTCGAGCCGTGTGTGACCCGCATCGCCCCCAATTCCGCTGGTGACAACCACGACCATGTTCTTGTCAGGCAAAACGAAAATCCGCTGCCCGCCCCTGCCGACGGCACTGTAGCCGCAGCCAAAAGAAGGGACCGACCACCACCATTGGTAACCGTAACCGTCTTCGGCAGCCCCGGGGAAGGAGACGTGCTTTTTTGTTGCCGCAGCCACCCACTCAGAAGACACAATCTGCTTTCCGTCCCAGCGACCTTCGTTCAGGTAGAGGTAGCCGAGCTTGGCCATGTCGTGGGGAGTCAGCTTGAGGTCTCCCCAGCCGTGGTTGTTTACGCCCTGCGGATCAAACGGCCAGACGACGTCGGAGATGCCCAGAGGCTCGAAAAGATTCTTCTGGGCAAAAGCCAGCTCGTTCATCCCAGTGCTTTCCCGGATGATAGCGGAGAGGAGGTGTGAGCCGCCGCTGCTATAGACGAAGTGCGTTCCGGGCTTGTCTGACATCGGCAGGTCGAGCATGAACTGAACCCAATCCGGACTTGCCATCATCTGAGATAGGGTGACTTCGCTCGGCTCGCTGGTGCAGGCCAAGCCCGACGTCATGGTTAAAAGGTCTTTTAGGGTCATTGCCTTCTTGTTGACATCAACATTGGCCACGGTTCGCTCCGGGAAAAACTCCAGGACACGTTGCTTCACACTCTTGATATAGCCCTTGTCAATGGCGATGCCGATCAGCGTCGAGGTGAAGCTCTTGGTGACGGAGGCGACGTCGTGTTTCGAACCGCGGGCGAATGGGTAGGAGTAAACGTCGGCGACGATATAGCCGTTGCGGATGACGAGGAGGCTATGAACCTTCAGGTTCTGGTCTCGGATGAAATCAACTGCTTTTGCCAGCAACTCCGAGTCCATCCCCTGTTCTTCGGGAGTGGAGGTTCGCCAGCCTTCTGTGGGCCAGTATGCGGGTGATTGCGCGGGTAAGCTCGCCCTCTGGCCTGCGCAACCGGCGAGAAACGATGAAATCACTAAAACGATGAGGACGCGAACGGACTTTTTCACTTCACTCCTCTCAATGGGTTTATGCGCAAGCGTTCATCCCAAAGAAGTTCCGAATTCATGGGCCTTTTTCAGTTCCTCTTGGTTTCCTTTGATCTCTCCCCTTTCGTATGCTTTCGGCAAAATGGCGCCGGCGAATTCCATTCCGAGGTAAGCGAAAGATTTGCGGAACATCTCGACGAGACATCCGCACGCTTCGGGGCCCTCCTCCGACGGCGCCACGACAACACCCCTCTTGCCCTCTAATTTCCGGCTGGCGATGTAGGGACGAAGCCTGTCGAGAACAAGCTTCATGATTCCTGTTGGACCGTACCAGTATAGCGGTGTGCCGAAGATGATCAAATCTGCCCGTTCAATTTTGGGATAAATGAAGTCGGCCATGCCGTCGCATATGTTGCAGACGTAATCCCCTTTCTTGCAGTACCGGCAGTCGTTGCATGGGGCTATCGCGTAATCGTATAGGTACACTTTGCTGGTCGAGTGTCCCCTCTTTCTGCAGCCTTTCCGGATCTGCTCAACGACCGTGTCTGTATTGCTCCCTTTTCTTGGACTGCCTATCAATGCCAGGATTTTCATGCTCGCTCCTATCGGGCGACCGGTCTGTCTCGGCGGCCGCCCATGACCGACGACAGGCGCAGTATAACGCATTTTGCCGACTTTTCGTGCCTGGAGAGTTGCACTTTTTTGCGGTAACACATTGCGCCTGAGTGTACTGGCTGTCCTCCTTAAACCCGAAATGGGCGAAAATTCCAGTATTTTCCAGTAGGTTCTCGACGAGGAGGCATACTGGAATGCCCCCCATTTGTTTTCGAGTGCCTCCGGGAGGTTCGATCGCGGCCTCGGCCATTGTTGACAGGATTGTAGCAATAGTTCTGCCATTTGTCAAGAGTTGTTCCGGGCCGGGTGTGGCTGGGTTTGCGTGGCGTGGGACGAATGAATCCGTTGTTCGAGCGGTGATCACGCCTTGGGAACAATGACGGGGAGGGCGCGTTTGACGACCTGGAATTCCATGGGGAGGCTGCCGACGACATCGCCGTCGTTGTGGACGACGACATTCTCGTCGGCGCTGATGTGGATGCGGCTTGCCTTGAAGGTGAGCAGATTTCGCCGAGGGACGCCCAGTCGGGAGACGACCCCTAAGAAGATTTTGAAGGTATCGAGGGGCGGCTTTCCCCGGATCACGCAGACATCGAACAGCCCGTCCGCGAGGGAGATGCCCCGCTTCAGCCGATAGCCGCCGTACCGGTACGAATTGCAGACGGCGATGGCAAGGGCACGGACTGTGCCGGAGAAGCCGTCTGACTCGATGACGTACTCTCTCGGCTTGCACTTCGGCAGGTGTTTAGCGCCGGCGTAGATGTACGCGAGATTCTTCACTTTCGACTTCAACTCGAGGTCCGTTCTGGCGATGACCTCAACGTCGAACCCCACGCCTGCCGCGAGAATGAAGTGGTTTTCGCCGCACCGCCCGACGTCTATTCGGCGGACGTGCCCTTGAAGGATAACCTGGCAGGCTTTGCGCGGGTCTTTCGGTATGCCCAGGTCCGTGGCGATGACGTTGCCCGTTCCGAGGGGAATGATGCCCAGGGTTACATGAGAGCCGACGAGTCCGCTAACCACTTCTCTCAGGGTGCCGTCGCCTCCGCAGCCGACGACGAGGTCGTATCCCTCCGCAACTGCTTTTCTTGTGATTTTGGTCCCCTCTCCGGGACGACGAGCGAGGTCGGTGTGCACGAGATTGCCGCCGCGAGACAAACAGTCCTCTGCGAGGTCGAGGGCACGCCCTCGCCTGTATCTACCGGAGCCCGGGTTTGCGACGAGCTTGATTCTCATTTTTTTTCAGACCGGTTTGGGCATCAATCTGTCAACGTTTAAGGAGCTGATCACCGAGAGGGTGACTCGATGCCAGAACCTCCACAGAAAAGTCGCCACTACAGCACACGCCAGATAGACCACGATGAGGCCGCCGTTCGACAAGCTCCCGTGAGCGAAAAAGAGGGCGAAGGGTATGCCATCGAGGGGCATCCGGAGCTTCTTTTTGAAGAAATGCTGCGTCGGCTCCGAGCGGACACTTCGCCGCAAGATCATTGCCGCTGCTGCGCCCGCGATTCCAACCACAATCAGGAGCACCCCGATGTTCACGAGCGCGCCTTGCGGTTCCTGAACAGCAAGCAGACGAATACCGAAAAGCTCTGCCAGACCGCTGAGCCTCTCGAGCGGGCTCTCTGCACCCGAAAAGGCGCCAATGCCATCGCTGGCGAAAAGATAAATGGCCGCTGAAACGGAGAACAGCAGAAAGCCCGCAAGGAAACCCGAAAGGCACACGGCGAAGACGGAGGCGTAACCGAGCCGGACCTTTGCTCTCGCCGCGGACAGCCGGATCAGCTTCTGTCCAGAGTCTTTTACCATCGTATCTCTTAATTACGGGCGGTTCCTGGGAAAAATCGGTTTGTCGGGTCCCGCCCGCGAGCGTTTCGCAACAGCCACGGCCTTCTCGACGGCGTCCGCGGGGCTTTCCGCGGTGAGGCAGAGTGTCGCGTCAACCTCGCCCGCCTCGTGAAGTCGCCAGCTCTGCAACTGGACGACCGTCTTTCCGAGGTTCAGCGCCATGGCGATCTCTGAAAGCGTCCCGTAGGACCCGTCCACAGCGATGAGCACATCGGCGGTGTGGACGATGATTGCATTCCGCGCGATGCCCATAGCCGTTGCCACGGGAGCGCTCACGTAGGGGTTCGCGGTGGCGGTGTCGTTCTCAGGGAGAACCCCGATGGTCAAACCGCCAGCGGAACGGGCGCCCCGGCACGCAGCCTCCATCACCCCGCCAAGCCCGCCGCAGACGAGAATGGCTCCGGCTTCGGCGATCCGCCGACCGACCTCGAACGCCTGTTCACGAACCTCGGAGCTGACGGCCGCTCCTCCGATAACGCCGATGATCATACGAGTTGGAAAAGCAGGCGGGGACGCCTGCGCTACTTTTTGTTCTCTGCTTTGAGCGGCATTTCCCGGTGCGCGCAGCGGTTGTCGGGAGATGCCGTAGGACACTCACGTCAAAACCCGGCTCAAACAGAGAAAGAGCGGGCATTCGCGCGCTTGCACTAACGTACCGCGCCAGAGCGCGCGTGTCAATCTTGGCGCGGACATGCGGGGGCTACGTTTGAGTGGGACATGCCGCGGGGGTTTGCTTGTCACAGGGAGTGGTGAGTCAACGTCCGCTGGGGCGGCGCCTCTTTGTAACGCCGGCATCTTGCCGGCTGTCCCGGGGGCATCTTGCCCCCGGTTCGACTTCAGCAGGGTGAAACAGCGTGGTTGCCATGTGAGGGCGGGACGTGCTCACGACTGCCGCCGGGACGGCAGCGTTACTTCCGGCCTCCCGCCGGGCCGACAGCC
>JAUYEE010000260.1 GCA_030691545.1 bacterium
TCACCGACTGGAACAACGACGGCAAGAAAGACCTCCTCGTTGGAAATAGATGGTACGACGCGAAACCCAGCTCCGGCGGCAATATATGGTTGTTCCTCACAGAGTAACCCGGGAGGGGCGGACTTCGGCGTTTTGCTGAGCAGACTTTCCCGAACCCCAGGCTCTCTTCGGCGTTCAGATGTATCGCGAATTGCCTCCTCTCAGGCAGCTTCTTCTGATCGGGGCGGTAGATCGCTTTTTGAGCAAGGCCCCTTGCCTGCAGGTTCAACCGGTGCTATGTACTATGTCGGCATTTCAAGGAGACAAGCCTGCGCTGCCCCGGTGACCCACAGGAGATACATTGATGAGAACATGCACGTTCCTTCGCAACAGCATGGAAATCTTAGCATTTTGTTTATTGGCGCAACCCTGCCTGACAGCGACCTGGTACGTGGACAGCTCGGTGGCGACGTCTGGCAATGGAACGTCGTGGGAGACTGCGTTCAAAACAATCCAGGAAGGAGTAGCGACACCGTCCGATGGGGATGCGGTCGTCGTTGCCGACGGGACTTACGAAAGCGATAGTTCGCAGAACAACCCTGTCGCGGACTTCAGCGGCAAGGCCATTACGCTTCGGAGCGAGAACGGGCCGGAAAACTGCATACTCCTCGGTGGGGATCATGTGGTCCGTTTCGGGAACGGCGAGACCCGAGCATCGGTGCTGTCAGGATTCACGATCACGGGAGCCGACCCAGGCGGCGGCATCGCCTGCTACGACAGCAGCCCCACTATCGTGAACAACATAATCGTTGAGAACGCGTCGGAGTACAGCCTGGGGGCAATATTGCTCCACAATTCCTCAGCCATCGTCAGCGGGAACGTCATCGCCAGCAACATTGATTACTCTGGCATATGCGCCGGGATAGTTTGCTGCCACGGTTCCTCCCCGACGATCGTCAATAACACAATAGTTGACAACGGATCGCTCGACTGGGGGACTGACGGCGGCGTTTACTGCGGAGAAGGGTGCAACCCTACGATCGCCAACTGCATCTTCTGGGGAAATGGCGAATATGACCTCTACGGGTGTTCTGCCACGTACTCGTGCCTCGAACACGAGCACCCCGGACTGGGAAACATCTACGCCAACCCACTGTTCACTGCTCCGGGTCACTGGGAAGACTATAAGTGGGTCGGCTATGACTATCGCCTATTGCCTGGCTCACCCTGCATTGACATGGGGAACAACGCAGCCGTCCCGCCGTCGCTCCTGACTGACCCCGACGGCAATGCCCGTATTGCGAACGGAACCGTGGACATAGGGGCGTACGAGGCGCCGGAGCAGGATATTTTGGTCAACACAAAGTCTGTTACCGTTCCGGAAGGAGGCACAGCAACGTTTACCGTTGCGCTTGCGAGGGACCCGCTCGAGCCTATTGAGGTTACTGTAGCTCGCCAAATGGGCGATTCCGACATCGCTGTCGAGCCGAAAGCTCTGACCTTTAATTCCTCGGACTATTGGCAGCCGAAGACTGTCAGGCTGGCCGCGGCAGAGGATAGCGACTATCTCAGCGGGCTGGCTATTATCTGGATCAGCACTCCCGGGTTGCTCACGGCTGGAGTCAGGGCGAGTGAAGGGGACGACGATCATATCCCGGCCATCCTCTATGTCGCTGCTAAAGCCTCGGGTGCCGATAACGGCACTACCTGGACGGATGCGTTTCCGGATTTACAGGGTGCACTGCGTAACGCAGCCGAGTTCCCTGAGATCGTGGAGGAAATCCGCGTAGCGGAAGGGGTTTACACCCCCGAACGATCCTCTGGCGATCGCGAGGCCACCTTCGATCTCATTAGCGGCGTGTCCGTGTACGGGGGATTCCCGTCTGGCGGCGGGCCGTGGGGCGACCGCAACCCCAACGTATACAAAACCACGCTTAGCGGTTACCAGACCAGCTACCACGTGGTGACCGCCATCGGAACCGATGCGACAGCCGTTTTGGACGGTTTCACCATCGCCCAAGGCAAGGCGGATGGCTCTGGGCCACACATCTTCGGCGGCGGGATGTACGTCAAGAACAGTAGTCCGACCCTGCTGAACTGCGTGTTCAGCGGCAGTTCGGCCAGCTATTGCGGCGGGGGGATGTACAGCGGGGGCGATAGTAGCCCAAGGCTGGTCAATTGCGTCTTTACCGGTAACTCGGCCGGTTCTTACGGTGGCGGAATGTACAGCGAGGGCCAGGGCAGCCCAATACTGATCAATTGCGTTTTCAGCGGCAACTCAGCAAGCTGGTACGGCGGGGGAATGTACACCGACGGCGGTTCCATGTTGACCAACTGCATTCTCTGGGCCAACTCTGCAAGCGAGAGCGTTGACCGATTTTCCCAGGTTGCGGGCGGCACGCCGGTCGTGAACTTCTGCTGCGTCCAGGGCTGGACAGACGAGTCGGGCGGAACAGCCAACATCAACGATGATCCACTGTTCGTTGACGCGGATGGAGGTGACGAAATATTCCGCACGGAGGACGATGACTTCCGTTTGTTGCCCGACTCGCCCTGCATTGACGCAGGGGACACAACGGCTGTCCCGCCATCGCTCACCCTGGACCTTGGCTCCAATCCACGCATCGCGCACGGCGTCGTGGATATGGGCGCGTACGAATATCCCGCTCCGGGCTTCTTGCTAAGCGTAAGGTCGCTCGCGGTCCCCGAGGGAGGCGCAGCCGCATTTACGGTGTCCCTGGAGACGGATCCGCTTGGAGCAGTTGAAGTGCAAGTAATCAACCAATCGGGGGACCCCGATATTTGGATTCAGACCGGCGCACTGTTAACCTTCGATTCCTCCAACTACTCACAGCCCCAGACCGTCACTCTCCTTGCGGGGCAGGATGCTGACAACCTCAGCAGGAGCGCTGTCATTTGTGTTAGGGGCCCCGATTTGTTTACAGCGTTTGTTGACGCAAACGAAGAAGACAACGACGAGCCCACGTCGAGCATCCTTTTCGTGGATGCCGACAGCCCGGGCGTCAACAACGGCTCGAGTTGGACGGAAGCGTACACCGAACTGAGAGACGCCATTCACATCGCGACGAGGTATCCTCAGGTTAAGGAGGTCCGCGTAGCCCAAGGGCTCTACGCGCCAGCAGAACCCGCCGGAAATCGTACGGCCAGTTTCCAACTCCTTAATGGCGTGGCCATGAAAGGAGGCTACGCAGGCTTCAATGCACCAGACCCCGATGCTCGGGACCTCGAAGCTAATGAAACCATTCTGAGCGGAGACCTGAATCGGGACGACGGTCTGGACTTCGCCAACACTGCGGAGAACAGCTTTCATGTGGTGATGGGCAGCGGAACCGACGCGACGGCTGTCCTCGATGGCTTTACCGTTACCGGCGGTAATGCCGATGGATCGGGCGAGAAAGACAACAATAGCGGCGGCGGGATGTACATCGCCCTCGGCAGTCCAACGCTGAGCAACTGCACTTTTCGCGCAAACTTGGCAAGCGCCTTCGGCGGCGGGATGCACAACGGCACGGGGAACCCCTCACTGGCCGGTTGCACATTCACCGGAAACGTCGCGAAATACGGCGGCGGGATGTCCAACCGCGAAGGCGCCAGCCCGACGCTGACAAACTGCACCTTCCGTGGGAACTCCGGCAGCTACCGCAGCGGTGGGATGTACAACTGGGACGGCAGCAACCCAACGCTGGTGAACTGCATGTTCATCGCGAACGCGGCGCCTGTGGGCGGCGGCATGGACAACAACTGGAGCAGCCCGATTCTCATTAACTGCGCCTTCATCGGCAACGTGGCTCTCACCGGCGATGAGAAGGGCGGTGGGATGTTCAATCAAAGGGGCGACAGTCCTCCTGTGTTGGTCAACTGCACCTTCAGCGGAAATGCCGCGGGCAGCGGCGGCGGGATATGCAACCAACGTAGCAGAACAACCCTGATCAACTGCACCTTCAGCGGAAACACGGCCATTCGCGACGGCGGGGGCATCTACTACCTGGTCTCTGCCGGAGACACACTCACGAACTGCATTCTGTGGGGCAACAGCGATGCCACCGGGACAGGCTGGTCGGCACAGATAAGCGGTGGGACGCCCGTCGCCAACTTCTGCTGTATCCAGGGCTGGACGGGCGGCCTCGGCGGCCAGGGGAACATCGGGGCCAACCCGCTCTTCGTCAATGCTGACGGACCGGACGACATTCCCGGCACCGAAGACGACAACTTGGGACTTCTGCCCACTTCTCCGTGCATTGATACGGGGGACAATGCAGCAGTTCCCCCATCGGCGCTGACCGACATCGCGGGTAATCTGCGAATCGCCAGCGGCGGAGTTGACATGGGAGCGTTTGAGTTTCAGGGCGGCCCATGGCTTATCATCACGAGGGAAGAGGATGTTGCCAGACTCGACTGGCGGCAATTCGGCGATGGTAACTACACGGTAGAATGGACGGACGATTTGCTCACCGGTCTCTGGCGGAGCCCGTCCGGAACGTGGCCCATCAGCGAGCTCATGTGGACAGACATTACCAGCGGTGCCGCAGCCATGCGCTTTTACCGGGTGGAGTCCGGCGGCATTTATACCGTCCCGGTAGGCTTCGTCAAGGTCTTTGCAGTCGAAGGTGGACTCACGATGCTCTCTGTGCCATTGGTTCCCGCGGACAACAGGCTCAACGGAGATCCGGGCTGCATGGGGGACATTCTGAAAGAGGCCGTGACAGGAGGCGCCGGCGCGGGCGATGCCGACGTGGTCTTCAAATGGAACGCGAAGACTCAGAGCTATACGACGGCTTATGTCGTTGCCGGTGTGAACACCGATTTCGAAGGCAAATGGTGGGACGAGGAGACGGGTACTCTCTCGACTATGACACTTGATGTCGGCGAATGCTTCTGGGTGTTGAGAAGGACGCGGACGGGGGCATCGCCATGATGATGCCCATGGGCGGGCCGCCCCGGGCAGAGACCACGACGATAATGTCCGTCAAGCGTCTGACCATCTTTGAATCAGCCGTGTCGCAACATGGCGGGCCGCACGCCTGATCCCAGGAGAGTTCGAAACGGGCCGTCTGCGAACCGCAGTGCCTGATATGTTTCGTACGAGGCGGCCAATCGCGATAGTTTGCGATACACCTTTCGTGGTCGGCGGTTCCGGAGAACCCTGCGACGGGGAATCGCGGAGTGGGTGCAGCGGCGATTTCTCAGACGACCGGGGTTAAGCCGGAGCGCTGTGCTGCATCATGGGGGCCGGATAATGAAGCTGTTTAGACCAGCCATAGAGGGCACGAACTGAGCTGGGATTCCCGGCCGTTTGGCGAATCAGCCCGGACCGAAGAAGAACACAAGCAGGTCCACTGCAAGGTAAGCAACCGTCATCCGTCGAACTCCTCTACCGCCATGCTTGAGTCATGATTCCACGGCTCCCGGCAAGGGCGTATCAGTCAAGTTCGACACTAACTGAAGATCAAATTCCGGCCCCGTGATTTGCGACACTAAACGGAGCCTGAGTTCCTAATGGCCCGGTTTGTCAACTGTACTCGACGACTGCCCCGAAAGACCCAGAAACGCGTTCATGCTCGACCCACTTGGCGTTCTCGGCTGAGGGCGCTCCAGTTCAAGCATGTCGAGGGGACAGGTTTATTCCAGGGGCGAGTGGCACGAAAAACGACATTCCGAAAGACTGGTCGAGATACAGGACTGCGGAATCGCAAGATTTGTCGCGTTGGAGAAAGGAGGGAGCGAGGCGATTTCATCTACGGCCCGAGGCTGCTGTGTGGGGGGAATGAGGGCTTTGACCTTTCTGTGCGGGTGATTGAGGTGACGATTCCAAAG
>JAUYEE010000345.1 GCA_030691545.1 bacterium
CGGGGAAATCTTCATGCACGTCTGGTCTGCTTTCTTCTCCGGCTTATTGTAATCCACGACCGCCTCACACAGGCGGGCAACTTCACCCTCGATTTCTGAGGGTGCCATTGCATTCCATCTTCCGATAAGGTCTCGCATTTGTTCGTCCTCCTTTTGTACTATGGGCAAGTCCTCCTTGCCCTATCCTTCGCAGCATCCCGCTAAGGACGTTCGTCTCTTACAGTTCTGCGTTCGCGCGGTATCCCGCCGTCGTGCTGAATATTTGCACGAGTACCGTCGTGGTATTCGCTGCATAAGTCTTCGCTACGCGCCCGATTGCCAGAAGTTCCGTCGCCACCGCGACAACCTTCTGACTTTCAAGGTAATCTCCGGTCTGCTTTGCGGGGCCTACCAGGGCACCTCGCGCGAAGGTTGCCGCAGCACAAGCGAACTCAAAGACTCCTTTTGCTTTGATGAGAATTTCAGCCGTCTCACCGACCTGGGAATCCTCCATCGCAACTCCAGCAAAGGTCTTCACAAAGGCTGTTTGCATAACTGTCAGGGTTACATCAGTGGCCGTGTCTTCAGCGTTCTTCACCGCACCACTAACGAGGCCGACCATGTCACCTCTTTCGATAAGGTCGCCTGTCGCCACAGGCGCGGTGCTATAATCGTCATCCCTTCTGAATCTATCCACGTTTGCCATTGGTTCTTTTACCTCCTGTTCTTCGCATGTTCAGTCAGGCAAGCTCGCATCCGAGCTTAACCCATCAACACTTCCGCCAGTTGCTTCGCGCCCTTAGTGATCTGCTCCTCCGTCAGGGCAATGTCCATGTCGTTCGCATCCGCCATCGCGTCACGACCCTGGCTTTTCGGTTTCGCCTTGATTCCCTCGATGAGAGCCTTCCTGTCCTCGATGAGGCGCTTCATCATCGGTTCATCTTCTGCCCTCTCCAGGGACTCCTTGAAGATGTCGGTCACCGCTTCCGCCGGGAGCTTCGCTTCCTGTACCATCGTTAGGGCTTTCTCCTTCTTCTGGCGGCGAACCTCCAGCACTTGCAGAGCATCCAACTTCTGCTTTGCCTCCTGAAGTTCCGTTTCTTTTGCCTTGACCTGTTCCGTCAATTCCTCGACTCTTTTTGTTTCGTCCATAGTGTTCTTTGCCTCCTTCAGAATTTCAGCAACAAGGTCTCCTCGCTGCTCTTTGAGTTCTCTTAGTGTTACTTCATCCCATTTCACATCATCACCTCCTTTGTACTCCAGCAGGTTCGTTGTCGTGGCTGGCGTACTCACTACGTCTATGGAAAAAAACCGAGTTAGGCTCTCGACGAATTCCCGCCCCCCTTGCCATCGTTTCATACCTGTCGATGATGTACTCATTCCTATCGCGTCGGGAACAGAAGCTGCCGCCTCGAGCAGGTCGAATTTCTTATTCCCCCGGTTCACTCTCACATTCCCGAAGATCGTGTCGCCCTCGAAATGGGGATTTTCAGTTATTCCCAACAGGTTTGATGGGTCTCGACTTTCTTCATCTTCTGTTGATCGGGTATGATCGAGATACACTTTCGCGCTCTTGAGGTGCTCAAATATCTCTCCCACGGCCCTCGGGCTATAGTCCCGCTTATGTGAGCTCTTCGGCTTGAAGAGCGCGACGTTCTCCACTATTCCTCTTTCTCTATCCACCCGGCATCGTTGCATGATTCCCGACCCAGCGGGATAGGACTCCGTTAGGACGCACTCTTTAGCCTCGGCAGACTCTCCGATGTTCAACTGCTTTGCTATGCCCTCAAGTTTTGCCAGAGCAGACGCGGGCAGTTTCTTGGCCATCTGCGAAACTCTTGCCAGTGCGTTCCTCACGTGAACCGGATCGTATTTCCCATCCGAACCCTTCACGGGGAGATGCCGAAGGCTTCTCGGCTTCGTCTTGTCGTCCTCGTCCTTCTCGCCCCCTGATTCGATGAAAATGAATGAGGAATCAGGCAGCTCGTTGATGTGGGCTGCCGTCCAGACAGCTTCCCATAGTCCGCCTTGCGATTCCTTGATTTTGTGGTTCCGAACCCATTCCTTCGCCTCTGCCATAGTCCACTTGTCCACGTCGAACAGGTAGGTCATCACATGAGTTGACCCGCCGGGGTCGATCTTGTACTTCCCGATGAGACCCTTGATTCCGTCGCCAGTCGAAATCGTGATTGTGCGAATGCTATCCGAGACGAACTTTCCCTCGTCCTCGAATGGTATCCGATGGTGGTTTTCAGTTGTCTCTGGCATGTTTATTATCTCCTGTTTAGTGTCGCGGAGCCGGGGGTCTCACGATGCAAACCACTGCCACATCACTCCAAATACTGTCCACGGTTGCCATTCCAAAACAGTACCGCAGAGCATACTCTCCCTGCTTCGTCCGTTTGAATGAGAAGTGCCAGAATACGTGGCCCTCTGGCACAAACCAGTCCTGGGTATAGTCCCTGTCAACTGCCGAAGGGTCGGGAATCACGGAGAGGCTCGTACTATCCCACACTACGCTGGCGAGAGTCGTCCAGGTTGTGAATATACCTGCCGTATCCCGCGTGTCCGCAATCTGCACGGTGACTGTCGGGGCCGCAGCGTAGGCTGACGCCATGAAGAACATCGCCAGAACAGTCAAAAGCACTCGTCTCATTTCCCTATCTTCTTCTCCTCCGGCATGGGTTGCGCTGTCACCTTGCGCCATGCCTTCCGTCCGTTTACAACCGTCGGCAAATAGTCGAGTTGTGCTTTCGCGGTCGGCCACGCCGCCTCTGCCGCTACTTTGGTCTCGCCCAGCCTTGTCAGCTCTGGCCTGACTCGCACGAGCACCGCGACCCTCTCTCCTACCTTTGGCACGATCTCCGGTGGCACGTGCAGCCCATCGGGACTCTCAGGGAAGTCGTATCCAATGTACGTGTGGAAGTTCTCGTCCGTGCGTTCGACGGCGGTCGCCACCACCCACATCGTCACGTACCCTTCGGCTTGTTCGCCTCCGAGAAAGCCACCGAGAGAATCAATGTCAGTCATGTGTTACCCTCCAGGAATCCCGACTTTCGCGTCTTTCCAAATCGTGATGCGGCGGACAACCGCATTAACGTGTCGTACTAAGTCTATCCATGCCTCCACATAAATTGTGCCAGTTCCGTTTAATGGCCCTGTTGGCTGTACGGCAGAGACGCAAAGTTGTCCCCATCCTGCGCCAGCATTTCTATACAAAATCGCATAATTTGTTTCGTCAAGCGTCGTAGCTTGCCGATAAACAAGCCGGAGTTTCAAATTATTCCCGCGAACTTGACCTGCGGCGGCATCATTATCACACGCTCCAGCCCCACCCATTCGGATTGCAAAAGCCGTTGTATCACTACCCCCCCGTATGTATAGGACGATATAATTGGTTGCGCTTTGGTAGTAGCCAAAGTAATAATGGATATTCGCAGTAGCCACCTGCGCTTCACTGGATGATTCCGTAAGTTCCACATCAATCGTCCCTTCCGTCGTCCCGATATTCCCCGTCCCCGGAATCGTCAGAACATCCGCCGCCCGCGTGATGCTGGCTCCGGTGGTATTCGGAATCGGACTCCGCGGGAAGTCGCCGCCCTCCAAGGTAGGGGCCGCGATGTGGCAGGTGAGGCAGGAGTGGTAGGCGAGATACCCGAAGCCCGGCAGAGTAAACTTAAATCCGATGTCCCAGTTTGCCGCCGTCGCCGTAAATACCGCCCAACACAGGTACACGTCGTTGCCAAGATGCTCGTAGTTCGTCGTCAGTCCGGCGATGGCCCCGGCAACCCCCGCCGCCATCTTCATCTGTGTACTAATCGCCCCGTAAGCAGGGTCAATATAGACCAGGGCGCTGACGATGTACTTCACTGCCGTTAGCAACTTCGTTTGGTAGTGATATGCGTCTCCTCCAAAGTACGTGATAAAGATAGAACCGCCATTGTAGAGGTTGGGAAGCGCGGTCCTCCCCACCATCAGGTTTACCTCCGTCCACTCTGCATCTACGAAGGACGAGACCTCATTCCTGATGCAGACATTGGTATCCGCGCCCTCGATGAGGATGCCCTGCCCGGGCCAGAACCGAGGAATGTTCGTAGCTGCCAGTCTCGCGGGCTGTTGCCAGTATTCCAATGCAGATGAGGCCCGCGTGAAGGTCGCAGTGGTGCCGGGCGCCGCTCTCTTGATGTAGATACCCTCGCCTGTGAAATCCACGTTGAGGAGCGAATTGTCGCTTTCGTCTCGCCTCTGCATGACGCCAAAGCATGGTAGCGCGATGCTGAGAGCGATCGCGATGAACAGTAAACGCTTCATCTCAGAAGTCCTTCACGTTAAGAGCGAAAACGAATGTGCCCGCCGCGCTATTCACGACGAGTTTGTGATACCCGGGCCCCACATAAATGCGGTCGCTGACTTTTGACGCTGTTGCTGTGAGAGGATATGTCGCCGAAGCGATTGGCGTGTACACCGTGTCCGTGGGCGCGACCTGCGTGTACACCGTAATCGTCCCTGCGGTCGCGCTGCCGCTTGTGCGGACAACGGCAATTTGTATCACCCCTGTTTCCGATAGAAATGGCGTCGCATCGGCCTCCAGTAGGTGTGTTGTGAGGCCGCTCTTTACGGTCTGAAACCACGCCGACTGCCCGACAAGGTGCGGGAAGAAGGGGTTTGCTGTGCCTTCAGCATTCAGGCGTTTTACAAAGTAAGCGTGAAATAATCCCCACGCAACTATCATAGCAAGCAGGGTCAGGAATATGTAATGTCGCGGTTTGAGAGATGAACGATCCAGAATTGACCTTTGCTTTTTCATCACTGCGTTCTCCTCCGTTCAGTTCATGCTCAACTTCTTTAGCGGGATAATCTTCCCATCATTCACGAAACCCTTGAGGCTGTAATCGCCTTTCCGGTAAGCCTCATACCGGGAAGGCCCGAGATAACTCCTCTGAAACGCTGCTGGCTGCTTCTCAAGCCACTGCGAGAAGTTCATGTTCGCCGGGACCTGCTTTCGATGAAGCTCTCCATCCTTGTCTGCCCACCATCCTGCCCGTGTCCCCTCCGGCGGGTCGACTCCGAGACGTTCCCAAAACCGTGTCATGGGAGCATAGAAGCATCGGCAACGCGGGTGTCGTGGGAAAATGGGCTTGTCCGGGTCATCCAGGGCAAACTCTTTGCGATCATCTGCTGCACAAATCAGGCAACACCGTTCGTCAAGGGTCGCAACGACTGATTCGCCAGTCACCACGTCCGAGTTCGCCTGATAGACCCGTTCGGCAATCTCATTCGAGACTCGCTGGATTTCCGTCTTAGCAACTAACTCGGCAGTCAGGGTCACGCCATCGAGCACTTCCTGAAACCGCCGCCAGGCTTGCGGCATGCTCTCGCCTCCTGCCATCGAACGTGCAAGGTTGTGCTTTGCCTTGAGAAATACCCCATCCTTCGCATCCTCAAGCCGTTCTCGCCAGTGGTAGCCGTCCCACATGTCCGGGTTGTCGAGGATTTCTTTGTAGTTCTCCTCCGGCAGGGGCCGATAGATTCCGAGTCGAGCCGCGATCTGCGCCCACTGCGCCTGTGTCTTTTCCTCAAAGGGATGTGGGAGAATCTGAAATAGGGTCCCTGTCACGGTCTGATATTCGTCCTCAATCCGGGCCCGCAACCGCCTGTCGAGCGTTACGGTCACTCTCCCCATGTTCCGACCAGTCCAGTCCTGCACGTCCCTCGCCAGGGTATTCAGGAGCGGCATGTTCACGGGCGCGTCCGTCTCCGGACGTTGTGCTGCAAACGTTCCGTAGAAATGTTCTCTGAACTCTCGTTCCCCCTGGGTACTGAGTGCTATCGCCTCCCTTGCGACAGCGTTCTCCTCGCGGACGAGGGCAATTCGGTGTCTCAACAGCCGATCGAATATCCGAACGTTCCCGCTCGTCCCTTTGATAGCTTCGGCAATCACGCTTCGTGCTCCTCCGGCGGGTATTTGTCCTCAGCCGTCACGCTCTTGCGTTTCGGCCCCAGCATTTCCGCGACCTCGTTCTGCAAGTTCTCTTTCTCAACATCAGGGTCAAGCCCTTCACGGCCTCGCCAAGTTTGTGTACTCATAACCCCATGCACTGCGAGCACCTCGTCCGCCTTTGCATCGCTGAGCCTGTCACGTGAGACATTCCGAGCCGCCTTGAATCCGGGCTGGTCTTCGTCTGTCTCACTCAGTCTCACGACTCGCCGGAAGATGTTCACAAAGTGCCCGCCGAAGAACTGCTGCCAGTCCTCGAAGGATTTGATGGGGGGGGCTTCGGCGACCATAGAACTTGAGTAGTTCGCATTGCTGGCGTCACCGCTCACCATCGGTTCTGTCTGATTCGAGCCTGCTGACAGTTTGAGCATGAGTAGCCGATAGCCTTCCAGCAACGGCCTCGCGTCCAATTGCGGGGATTGCCATTCGAGGCTCTGCTTGTCGGAAATGTCAAAGAAGGTCCCTGGCTCGATGTACTGGTAGGGAACATCTTTGCCCTTTTTGCTGTCATATCTCGTCCCATGCTGCATCCCGGCAACGTGTTCCTTGACCGCCGTCGGCGACATTCCGCTGTATTTCCGAACCAGTACGACCGCGGTGGAGACCTTGATGTATTGCAAAAGATGTCGTATAAACGTGTCCACGTCCTTGACGGTCGTGATTTCCGCAAGCAGGTAAGGCACGCCCCGCTTTGCAGAACTATCCACGCTCAGTTTGATGTGTTGCACATCATCGGCTGGGATGCGCTCAACTGACTGTCCGTCGAGTGAGTAGTGATATGCCTCCACTTTCTCTGCATCCTCCGGGTCGGTTTCAATCCCGTAGGGGTATTTGTCCTGCGGGTCCATCACATACTCCGGCTCGATGAACCGAATCTTCATTCTCTCGCCCTCGCCGAAGAATCTCAGGAACACCTCGCCATCTCGGAACGCGCGATAGACGATCTCCTTTTGTCGCAATGTCCAGTTATTCTTCGCCGTGAACATATCCCACAGGTGCTTCTGCTGGTCTGCGGAAGCCGATTTCCAAGAGGGCGTTAAGGCTATACCCGTGCCGATTACGTAGGTCACGTAGTTCCTGAGCATCCCCTTGTAATGGCTATTCAGTAGGGCAAGTGAGCGGGAGACCTTTCGCATCTCGGTGAGGCTTTGCGGCAGCGGCTCCATGCCCTGCCGTACGGATCGCCCGTACTGTGCGATAAGCGACCAGGAGTTTTCGTCGGGGTCAAGTTCCGCATAGTTTGACGCTTCCTTGAGTAGCTTGTCAGCCTGCTGGAGGTTCTCGAGTTCAATCTGCTCGCGTAAACCTTGAATCGCTCGCCGCCTTCGTCTGCTTTCAAACATCGTCTTACCTCGGCATCGCCGCTCCTGGATAAACCATCATTTCAGGTTCCGTCGGCGACCAGTTGTCGTGTAACCACTTTGTCACGTACCGCCACTCGTCCATGTGGTGATTCATCACCGGTTCCGGCTTGTCCTTATCCTTCGCCCACGTGTAGCTCTCGACTTCCCGAATGAACGCCTCGCATTCTGCCGACACCGTGAATCTCGGAATCCCATCGCCGCGAGTCCAGAACAAGTCCTGCACGCACCGCACCCCATCCTGAATTGCATTATCGCCCGGCTCCGCATTCAATCCCGCTGCCTGCATATCGGCGATCAGACTCGCCGCCGACGGGTCCACTACGTACAGGTCTGCCCCCATCTCCTTGAGGATTTGCACCTTCGTTGCTGGGAGCAGGTGGGTCTGGTAAACCTCTTTCCTCAAGTGCATTCGCCCGTCTCCGTCAAGCCCCCACACGCCGACGGCAAACGGGTTGGTGTATCCGTCATCTACCCCACAGATTGTCCAGGGAAATGGCCCCTCTCGCTCCTTGACATACACGCCTCGCTCCCATGAGTCGTACACCAAGCCCTCAAAGGCAATCCAGTGCCCAAGAATCCAGCGATCGTAGTGCCGCCCCGTGAGAGACGCCGCCGTCTCCTTGTATTTCGCCCAGGCGACAAAGTTGTCTTCTGATTTCGTGATAATGAGTTCTCTGCCGTTGCCGGGCGGATTGTTTTCAAAGAATCGCTTGTACAGAAAATGCGAAGGTGCCGAGGGATTACATGCAGAGAATATCTGAGGATTCGGGTCAGCAGGGTTACTCAATCGCCCAAGCAGCATCATGTACTCGTTCTCGTTAATCTCAATCGCCTCGTCCACACCAACAGCGCCCAAACCCAACGACCCTAAGCGAAGTTCCTCGTCAAATCCGAAATAGTAAATCTCACCTCCGCCGAGAATCGAAATCCTGCTCTCGCTTTTGTGGTGTTGAAAGACCTTTGCCCCAAGTTGCTTCCCGAGTGGCTCAAGTATTTCCTCAATTAGGGTCTTGAGGGTTGTCGGCCTGAGGCTCGCCCGTTCCTTCCGGCACAATCCAACGAAGTTCTTGGGGAGCAGTGCGTGATCGAGAACCTTCTGGCAGAGTGCTCGGGTCTTGCCAGCACGGAATGCACCCGATAATAGAATCTCTTTCGCCTTCGACTCGACGAATGCCCGCTGTTTCGGAAAGAGTTCAACTTTTAGGTTCGCCGTCTCCATTGCGAGTCACATATTCCATGACGACCCGAAGAGGTTCGCCCGTTCCCTCTATTCTCGCCGGGGCATCCAACCCTAGCATCCTCGCCCGGCGTTCCTTCACCCGGAGAATCCTGTCGGCAGCCAATGTGTCGCCGGGGATAATTTCGCCCATTTCTGTTTTGTACCCCAAGAAACGACGCCACAGGCTCGTCTCAAGCCTGTTGAGACTATGGAGTTCAATATCCCGTAAACGATCCGCTTCATCTTTAGGGATTTCCCGAATGGCGCGGGTAACATCCTTGAAGGCAGTCGTTATGCCGATTCCGAGTTCTTCCGCGATCTGTGGATAACTCGCCCCTGTCAGTCTAAGCGCGAGCGCTTTCTTCCTGCGTCCCGCTAATGCGACGCTCACGGGGTCCGTCTTGCTTTTTCCTACCCGGTGCCTTGGCACTTTTCCCTCTGTTGCTTTCGCCCAAAGAAAAAGCCCCTCTCCACCCATTGCAATGGAAAGGGGCTTCAATTCTCTGGTGTCTTCCGGTTAGCTATTCCGGCGGACTATTCACTTGTGCGCAAAAAAGAAGGAGAACCACCGGAACCGATGTCCGGTTATTCTCCCTTCCGAGTGTCCGTTGCAGACGGACTATGGTTTCAGCGAGATGAAATAGCAGAACGGGGTCCTTATGTCAAGCACTATTTTCTCGCCGGGGTCTCCCCTCTCTCCCTTCCCTCCTTCCCCCACCCCTTCCCCCCTTCACTCTCTCCCCCATCCGTTTCAGGATGTTTTGCATTTCCCTGTAAGCCTTCTCCGTCTCCGTCAGGGATTCTCCTACCACGTCCGCGGTTATCGCCATAGAGACCATCGCAGTTACCGCAGAAGCCATTGCCCACAGTGATACAGGGCCTGTTTTCTTACTCTGGTTGTTTGTCATTCAAGACCTCCAGCATCGGCAGATTGTCCATTACATCAAAAAATGCGTGCTCCAAACGAAAATCGGTCAGTTTGTGAATGGCTCGCTGGGTTTTGTACAGAAGAATAATCAGTTCCTGAATTTCTTCCAATGAGAGCTTACCCGTTTTACGAATAGCCTCTTTTATCACATCAGCGGAGCCCATCTCTCCCCTCCATCATCTTCCTCAGCATCCTTACCCCCTGCATCGTCTCCCCAAGCTCGTCCAGAGTGTCCGCAAGGGCATCTGCCCCGCCTTCACTCTCCTGGGCAACCGTACACAGCGCCACGATCCTGCCAAGAGCCTCTTTCAACTGCCTCGTCATTTTCATATCCTCAACCTTCACGGCTTCAGGGCTTTGGGAGGAGAAGGATTCGAACCTTCGAAGGACATCGCCAGCAGATTTACAGTCTGCCCCCTTTGGCCACTTGGGTATCCTCCCGCGAGTTCGATAGAAAACAGCGGCGGGCAGAAACCCGCACGCCGGAAGAAAGCCAGAGCTGGCGATGGGAATCGAACCCGCAACCTGCTGATTACAAATCAGCTGCTCTACCGTTGAGCTACGCCAGCGACCGCTTGCAGAGCTTTCCGCTCCGTGCCTAATTCCATTTGAAGGTAACAAAACGAGCCTCGTTCTGTCAACGAAAACTTCCTCCCGTGACAGGGACCTCGCCGTGAAACAGCGGCTTTTCCGGAGCGAACATGGAGCCGATGGATGAATGGACAGTCCGATGGCAGAGGCAAGCTGACCTGCAACGCGCGAAATCGTATCACACGTCGAACGCGAGAATGACCAGCCGCAAAAGGAGGTTCGCGTACACTGCTGCCACCGTGTCGTCGAGCATAACACCCCAGCCGCCTTTTAGCCTCTGGATTCGTCCCGCGGGGAAAGGTTTGAGGATGTCGGCGACTCGGTTGAATGCAAAGGCAAGAGCGACACGGAGTGGAGTCGGGGAGATGAGCACCATGGATAGAGGGAAGCTGGCAAGTTCGTCAAATACGATCCTCTGACAGTCCTTCTCCCGGAAATAGTCTTCTGCGAGAGAGGAGAGATGTACCCCGGCAAAGAAAAGGGCTACTGATACTGCGGGGATGGTTATGTGGAGGGCGCCGAACGGAAGAAGGGCACAGTACATCGCCACGCCGAGAGCGGCCCCAAGGGTCCCCGGAGCCGCCGGGGAGTACCCGACGCCGAAGCCGGTCGCCAGGGCAATTGCCGGTCGGAGGCGCCTGCGCCTTACAGGAATTTTCTCCCCCGCGTCAGAATCCTTGCGCATTGCCTCTTGAGGAGAAGGCTCCTTTCTGGCGGCGGCTGCGGGGCTCGCGTCCTGTTGGTGTTCAGACGCCACTGAGCATCAGCTCCTTGTGCTTGATCAGGAACAGCGCGCCGGTCACGGCGGTGAGTGTCACCGTCCCGTAAACGAGGACGTTCATCGTGATCGAGAAAGGTAGCTTCATTACCTTCTCCATGGCGATGGGGAAAAGCTCGTTCGCGCTGAGAAAGGCGAGGATGATTGCCGAGGTGACGACCTGGGACACCATCTTGTTTTTTCCCCAGCGGTGGGCGCCGAGAAGCATTCCCTTGGAGGCGGCGAGCAATCGCATGCCGGTGACGGCGAACTCTCTCGCGACGACAACGACCGCGATCCAGGCGGGGACACGCGTTTCCGGCAGTTGCACAAAGGAGATGAACGCTGCAGAAATCAGGACCTTGTCGGCCAGCGGGTCCATGAGCTTCCCGAAGTCCGTGAAGAGGTTGTATCTTCGGGCATAGTATCCGTCCAACGCGTCGGTGATGCTCGCAATGATGAACAGAAAAAAGGCGATGGTCTTTCCGTAGGGGACGCCTGACAGCAGCGCCGCCAGAAACAAGAACGCCATAATCATTCGGCTTGATGTGAGCTTATTGGGAAGGTTCATGGACCTCGTTTCCTATCAGGTCATATTCCAGGCATCCTGTGAATTCGACTTCCGCGAACTCTCCGGGTTTCGCGGCGTCTCCTTTGACGTACACGCAACCATCCACTTCCGGGGCGTCTCCTTCCGTCCGCCCGACACAACGATAGTCTGCCTGCTCGCTCCACTCGTCAACGATTATTCTCTCGCGCCTGCCGAGGAGCTTTCGGTTGTTCTCAAGGGAGATTTCCTGCTGCAACCGCATCAACCGGCCGAACCGCTCGCTCTTCACCTCCTCCGGCGCCTGCCCCGGCATGGCTGCCGCTCGGGTGCCTTCTTCCGGCGAGAACTCGAAGGCGCCGAGCCTCTCGAATCTTGTTTCCTTCAAGAAGTCAAGGAGCCGTTGAAACTCGTTTTCGCCCTCGCCCGGGAAACCGACGATTACGGAGGTCCGGAACGTCACCCCCGGGACGGCATTGCGAATTCTGCGGATGAGGCGAAAGATGTCCTCCGGGCTTTCTTTCCGGCCCATGGATTTGAGAATCCCTGCGTCAATATGCTGCACAGGGAGGTCCACGTACCGGCAAATCTTTTTTTCTTCGGCGATGACATCTATCAAGTCGTCGCTAAAGTGCGTGGGGCAGGAATAGAGAAGCCGCACCCAGAAGTCGCCTTCTATCCGGCAGAGGTCGCGCAGGAGTCTCGGCAGCGCCCCTGGCTCATCCCGGTCCAGACCGTATTCCGCCGTATCCTGACCTATCAGGACAATCTCCCTCGCCCCTTCCCGAATCAGACGGGCGACCTCGCTGAGGATGGAGACGGGCGAGCGGCTGCGAAGCCTGCCTTTGATCGCCGGTATGGCGCAGAACGTGCAGCCGTGATTACAGCCCTCGCATATTTTTGCATAACGGAAGTGTTTCGGCGTGAGAGCGAATCGAGACTCTGAGCCGTGGGCGTATGGCTGCCCGTTCAGTCGGACAGGTCTTCTGCCTGAGAGGACCTCTCGAATCACCTGGCCGATCTCCGACATCCGGTTGACGCCGACGAAGGCATCCACCTCCGGCAGTTCTCGGACGAGTTCCTCTTTGTATCGTTCGACGAGGCATCCGACAGCAATGACCTTCTTCGGGCGACCATTCTCCTTCAGTCGGCATAGCTGCAAAATCGCGTCAATGGACTCTTCCACCGCCTCCCGGATGAACCCGCAGGTGTTGACGATGATAACGTCAGCCTCGTTCGCGTCGTCGCAAACAACCATGTTCTCCTGCCTCAGGAGACCGAGCATTAACTCGGAATCCACGAGGTTTCGCGCACAACCGAGACTTGTCAGGGCGACTTTCGTCATAAGCTCACTCGAACGGAAGGTTCTCCTCACGACGGTCGCGTCACAGTGACGCCGCGACTGGTGACTGTCACGGTGACCGACCCCGTCTTGGGGATGGATACCTTGCGCCCTTTATGCAGGACTGAGACGTTTTCCGCTTTGCTGATTGTCAACCGGACGCTTCTCTTTGCCTTCCAGGTTTTCTCCGCGCCGGCTGGGAGGGTTGCCCCGGAGACAAATCGGCCGTCCTGATGCACCTTTACCAATACGCGGTCGGTGGCTCTCACTGTCACCTTGCAGGGTCGCGAAAAAAGGGCGCCAAGGAGAAGATACAGGATAAGAACCCCAACGACCCCCGCCCCCGCCAGAATTCTCCAATCGGAGAAGGGCTTTTTCAGCAAAGCCCCCTTGGTTCTCATAACGGGAGTTATCGGGAAAGGGGAAACCACCGCGGAAGCGTCGCCGTGGCGCCTCTTGAACCTCGCGACGATTTCCGCGCTGTCTTCCCCCAGAAACTCCGCATAGGACTTCACAAACGCCTTCGCGTACACAAAAGGGACTCGGTCGGTTATCCGGTCCGCTTCAATCGCTTCCAGGTTCTCCGCCTTGATCTTTGTAGCCTCTGCTGCCTGCTCGAGCGTGCATCTCTTCTTCTCTCGCACGGAGCGGAGGTATTCGCCGACAGATTCTGAGTCGAGCTCAGTCATTCGCCTGTAACCGTTTTCTACCGGGGAGTTACACCGTCATCTATAGAATCGCTCGTATCGTCAGGGACATCGTCGTGCCCAGACGCCTGCGGACACTATTTAGACGCCGTGGCGGCGGAATGTCAATACCGACGCGCATGAGGGTGCCGGCGAATTCCAGCGCGATTGCAATGTACTTCCGCTTCGTGTTGGAGGCAAATGGATCGGTGAGAGGCTCCCCTTGATTCCACGGCGCGCTCCCGGACCTCGTCAGGCCTCTTTCCCCTCCTCGCGCCCCTGGTAATCCGCCTTTTTCGGTCTTGTCCGGCCCCCCTCCAGGCACAACCTATCGGATGGCTGACCTTTCGCCAGACGCCCCCCTCAGCGGCTGCCCTTTTGCGCCATCTGCCGGGATGCGATGAGCGCGGCGCCAAGGGCGCCGGTCATCTGCGGGGATGGCGCCACCGATACCGGTTGTCCGAGAGCCGCTTCGAGGGCCTTCGTCATGCCGGGTATCATCGCCACACCCCCCGTGAACACAACGGGCGGATTCAGATTTCGTCCCGCCATGCTTGCCACGCGGGCCGCGATGGACGCCTGCACACCCGCGGCGATGTCCTCTCGCGAGACCCCGGATGCCAGCAGACCGATGATCTCCGTCTCCGCGAAGACCGCGCACATGCTGCTGATGGCGGCAGGCTTTTGACTTTTTGCTGCGAGCATACCGAGCGCTTGAAGCTCCACCTCCAGCCGAGCGGCAACCATCTCGAGAAATCGCCCCGTGCCGGCGGCACAGCGGTCGTTCATGGCGAAGTCGAAAACCACACCGTCTCGGTTGAGCCGGAGGAGCTTGCTGTCCTGCCCGCCGATCTCGACGACGGTCATCGCATCGGGAACAAGATGGTGCACGCCGCACGCGTGACAGGTGATCTCCGTGACGGTCGTGTCCGCAACGTTCACGGCGTTTCGCGCGTAGCCCGTGGCGACAATTCGCGAGACGCCCTCACGACGACATCCGGCGCGCTCGAGCACCTCCTCGAATAAGCGCATCGCGAGAGAGTCGTGGTGCACGCCTTGGTCTGCGCAGCCGGAGGCGATAACCTGCCGCTCGTCCGCGTTCAACAGGACGACTTTGATCGCTCGCGATCCAGCGTCTATTCCGGCACACAGCATGTTTTTCGCAGTTCCTTTGAGGTTTCTATCAAGGCTTCCAACCGGGTGCGCAGCATCGGCTTTATCGAATCGCTGAGTGGAGGGACCTCGATCTCGAGCACGGGAATTCGCAGTCTCGACCGCACCGCTTCTGCGATTATTATGCCTTCCGTGGCGCAGTGGCTTGCCCCCGGAATTCGCGAAATGAGCACCGCCTCGGCTCCGAATCTCCGAGTGTCCGCGCAGATTCTGGCGGCCCGGTCAGCGGCGGAGCCGACCATGGGATCGGCAAGAGCCATTCGGGCCAGAGCTTCCATGGGCGGCAGATTCTCAGGGATTTCGTCGAGGGCATGGCTGAAAAGGTATTCCGTGCCGCATATCCTCCCGCCGCAGTCCTCGAGAAGATTCATAACCTGCAAGTCCGCGACTGGGTTCACCCAGAAGACTCGCACTGCGTCTGCCTCGAGCACCCCTTGTCGCGCCTCGACGCGTCCGCGCACCTCGCGCAGCAATTCTCGCAGGACTTCAATGGTCTCCGCCTGATCGGAGCAGAAGTGGATGGCGAGCATCTCGGCGATGAGCATTTCCAGCGCCGGCAACGGGCACAATTCCGCTGTGAACGTGAGCTGCCTCAACTCCGCGAGCAGTCGGCGGACCTCGTTGGCTCTCGCTATGCCCGCAGATAGCGCCCCGTCATTAAGCGGGACGCCAGCGAATTGTTCAAGCACCGTCCGGAGGCGCTCAAGTTCCTCCCTCACAAAGGCGACCTGAGACGCCGGCGCCGCGAAGCCTCCCGGCAGTTCCACTCGCTCCTCGTCCGGGTCCGGGATGCGGCGGTGAGGAATCTCCCACCACACAATCGGATAACCCAGTCCGTTGAGCCGCTGCGCGATGGCGGAGAAGTCGTCACAGGTCGCTCCTGCGCTGCAAATCAAAAGGTCCGGCACGGGGAAGTGCGCCTCGGTGATAAAGGCGCCGAGCATCGCTCGCACCGGGCAAAAGGCCTCGTCTATCCCGAGGGAGTCGGCGATGCCGAACAATCCTTCGCTCAGCTCCATAACACACGGAATCCACCAGGCGCCATCGGGGTAGAACGCGACGACATTCGGGAGAGCGTACGCCATGACCGGCACGGTCCCGAGGTCCTTCATGGTCCCGACGATCTTCTTGCCTGCGGTGCGCGCCTCTCGAAGGCGGTCTTCCTCCGTGAGAAGGAAATTCCAGAGGCGAAGCGCCGCTGAGGAATTGTCGAACAGCAGAGTGCGAAGCCGCAGGTCGCCTTCCTCGACGTGTCGGCGGAGGGTCCCTCCGTAAGGCGGTTCCCTCATTCCTGCCTCACGCAGTTGGACGTAATGTGCGTCCCATTCCTGCAATGTGATTCGTCTCGGGTAATCGTTCATCTCAGCATTCCCACGAAGGATTGAATGCGCGACGCGGCTCGGCTCTCGCAATCGTCATCGCCCACGTCGAGGTCGAGAACCGGCGCCGGGGACCATTCTTTCATCCGCTGTACTTCCGCGTGCCAGGTGTCGCACCAGAGATAGCGCCGGAGGATAATGCCGCGAATTCCTCGCCGGGCGGTCTCGCCCTTGAGCCAGTGATAGAGCTGACTGTTCGGCCGCCGAAACGCGTCGGGGATAGTTCCAAAATACGCGTCGGCCAGTTCCGGAAAGGGGTCCTCGTGAAGACGACGGCGCTCGAACGCTCGCGGCAGGGTGCGCTCCCCCGTCTCGGTCCCATCGAGGACAACCTGCCCGCCCGCCTCCTCGATCAAGTCGAAAATGCGGAAGTGCTCACCCGTCAGCGGCCCGCCGAGGAGGGCCAACGGCACGCCCCTCGCCAACGGTGCTGCGCGAGCAGCGGAAAGGTCGGCGGCGCCCTCACGATGAAATCGCGAGATAGCCTCCGAATACGCGCGTCCCGAGAGTGAGCCCCTCGCGCCGCGAATCTCCGCGCGCAACGCATCGTATCGCAGCATTACATCCGTAAGCTCCTCCTTTGTGGGAGCCTTCCCGCCGAGGCGAACCATGAAGGCGCTCAATCGCTCCAGCTCTGAGATATAGAGCCTGTGCGCCGTTGTCGTCTGCCACGTGGTCGGCACGTTCAGAAGGAACAGGGGCGCGCTCGACTCGCCTGCAAGAAGTTCCGCGGCGCGGCGCATCTGGTCGCATTCGGTCGTCGCCACAATAGCGGACTCGTCTGTCAACGATAGACCGAAGGCAATGAACGCCCGCGCGAAGGGACAAACCCCAGCAGCCGGCTGCGCTATGGCGACCCTCTTGGTATGCTCAAGAAGGACCCGGGACGGCTGGAGTCCGTGCGCGGCAATCCACTCCTGCGGAACGAAAGGCGAGACGTAGACAACGGTTTTCATACCCGACCGCAACCTGAGCCGCCTCGTCCTCCCCCGCGAACCGTCTCGAACAAAGCCTCGACTCGCACCGCGATGCGCGCTGAATCCGAGGGAGAGTAGTCGGTTTCGATTCGCAGATACGGGATTCCCAGTTCCTTTTCCGCGAGTTTCTTGACCCGGTACGATTCCACGTCGTAGGTCAAGCACGCCTGCCAGACTAACTCGATGACGCATTGCGCCCGGTATTCCGCGGCGAGCCTCCGGAGGCACTCCATTCGCCGGTCGTTGCGGGTCATGACCGAACAATGAAGCCTGTAATACTTCTCCGCCAGAGCGCGAATCGGGTCGTTTGCCTCGGCATCCACATCGTCCAGAATCGGCTTCAGCCCGGTGCAGTTTTCCATGCAGACAATCACTCCGCCGTGGTCCTCGATGATGTCCACGACCCGTTCGGCGCCGTGCACCACAGGCACGCCAGTCATCAGGACGCGAACCCGTGATGAGAGGTCCGCTGTGCGGACGCCATTCCCGAATATCTTCAGCGCGTTCTCGTACTGTTTGAAATCCGCCGGGATGCCCGAGATGCTGCTTTTCAGACCGAGCAACTGGCGACCGGTCAGCGGCGGTGAATTTGCCTTCATCAGCTCGGCAAGGGCTCGCCGCAGAGCGCGTTCCCTGTTCATGACGTGAATCGCTTCTCGGATTTTGTCGTTGGTGACCTGGAGTCCGAATCGGCCTTCGAGTTCCGCCCTGAACCTGTGGAGCTCGGACGTCCAGTGATCCAGCGCATCCCGGTCGTTTTCCCGCTGAGGCAACTCCAGGACGTACATCGGGCGGGACTCCGCCATCAGCTCGTACATCTTCTTCTTCCCATCGCAGGTAGTCTCCGCCACGACGAGGTCTGCCATCTCGAGAAATGGATTTGACCTCTGCGCGTGGTAGCCGTAGGTTGATTTGATGAGCGGACACAGGTTGGCGGGCAAATGTTCTTCTGCGACGGGAATCGTTTTTGCGGAGCCGCCGCACAGGCACACTGGAACCCCATCCGCCGCCATAATCAGCTCACGCGGTGTGTACTCGCACAGGATTCCCACGATTCGTTTGCCGTCCGCCTTCGCGGCGCGCGCGTACTCGAGGCAGTTCGGGATCATGTTCTTGAACCACGTCAGCGGACATTCTCCCGCCTTCTCTGTGGGGGCTGCGGCTGACTGGCAAGGTCCCTCCGGAGGCGAGCACGGGTCCCCCGCCTTGATAGTAACGTCTTTCTTGCTGCAACATTCGCTCACAACGGTGTTCCTTCTTTACTTCTTCCGCGCGACGAAGAGTGCTTGCGCGATTTTGTTAGAATGGGCGAGTTGCTGCATGAACTGCATCTCACCGGCAAGACTCTGCATCAGTTCTGTGTTGAAAGCGATAATCTTGAGGGCGTCGTACGTGAGCTGCATGTCGAGCATGCCCAGATACAGGTCCACGTACGGCGCGAATCTTCCCGTGTTCTCTGCAAGGAGAACGTTGCATCCGTTCTCAGCGAGTAGCTCGCGATACCCCTGCACGTCCTGCACGTTCGGAAACTTCATGAACTTCAGGAAACGCTCGGCTTCTGCTTCGGATAGACCTGCCGGTCCCTCGACCCAGTCCGTGAAGGCGATCGTGCCGCCGCGCTTGGTCAATCGTGCGGCTTCGGAGATCAACTTCGGCTTGTCCACGACGTAACACCAAGCATCCTCGCCCCACACAAAATCGGCTTTTCCGTCGGGCAGACCGCTCTCGCACACATCAGCCAGGACGAAATTTATCCTGTCCGATAGCCCCTCTTCTTCGCAGCGGCGGCGTCCGCGTTCGACAACAGTCTCCGTCGCGTCAACGCCGGTCATTCTTGCGACGTTCCGGAACCGAAGGAGAAACCGCATCCCAGCCCCGTTGCAGCAACATAGGTCAATGCCGGTCATGCCTTTTCCGATGCCCGCCTTCTCCGCTAAATCCATCGAGGACTTGAAGCCCCCGATGTGTATCTGATGTCCCATGACGAGTTCCCAGAGGTCTCCCTCCGGCCCGCTATAGACGGCCTGAACATCACTCAGACCAATGCTCTGCGTTGTTTTCATCCTGTGTTTGTTCCTCTATCGGTTTCCGCAGGGGGGTCACTCTTCACAGAGAACGCCAGCGGGATGAAGCATGAAGCCGCGTGGGGAAAAGGAAAATGGCGGGAAGGTGTGGGAGTCGAACCCACCCGGGACTCTCTACAAGCCCCACACTGGGTTTGAAGTCCAGGAGGCCCACCGGAGCCCATACCCTCCCGCCTGAGAAAGCGCGTGCTAAAAAGACGGCTGCCGCATACGCCGTCGTGCGGTCTGAGCCTGCAAAGCCTTCCGAGTGCGATTAGGCTCTTAGCGCGCGACATGTTTATCCCCCTGTCGCTTCGTGAAAGCGATGTTATCGAAATACTCGAGCAGGGCCAAGGCATATTTCCGCGAAACGCCGAGTTTGTCGCGCAGCTCGCCGACCGCGATGCTCGGATTTTCCCTCAGATGCCGTGCCACCAAGTCCTGCACCATCTTCAGGTTGTCGCTATGGTACGTCACCTTTTCGCTGAGCCGAACCAGCCGTTCCTGCTCGACCAGGCAGGTCATGAGATTCCGAAAGGCGTCCGGGGAAAGTCCGGCTTCGCTTCTCACCTCCTCCTCGAGAGGGGGAGCGAGTCCAGCATCCCGGAAAGCCTTCTCGATCCGCCGTGCTTTTTCCTCTTCGCCTGGGTTCAATCGGAGCTGGTAGCCCATAAGGCTGACCCTCGATCCCTTCCTGACGACTTTCTCCTCGCGGCACAGGTTGGCGAGAACGGTTTCAAACGTTTGCCTGTCAATCTCCTTCAGCAACTGCGATTGTAGGTCCGCAAGGGGCATCCACATCCGGTACGAATTCTTTCTCAGATAGGCCTGGATGGCGTCGAGCGCTTCTCGCGTCAGGGCATCGTAGGATGCGACATGGAGGTATCGAAGTTCTCCTGAGACGGCCGCTTTTCCCGGGAGGGCTCCGCCGACCGGAACCAGTTGACCTTCTCCGTGAAGCCTCTCGACGGCGACTCTGATTTCCTCATCCTTCGCCCCGAGGGTCCGGGAGATTTCCGCAGCGGATTGCGGCTTTGCGCCCCCTTTCAAGAAAGTCTGTTCCACCGAATCCATGAGGTCCCCCTCGAGCCGTTTCAGTCCATCGAGAGTATGGACCTCGAACCGTTTGTGTTTGGTGGGCGACGCATCGAGAATCTGTCCTCCACCAATCGTTTGCAGCGGCGAGAACGTGCGAAGAATGAAGCGGTCCTTCGGAAGTGCGGCGGTCGGCGATTCGAGAACGAACTGCGCGGGAGCCGTCTCGCCGGGAGCGAGTGCCTCGCGGTTAAGCAGGACGACCCGACAGATAACCTCATCCGTCCCGATGTGAATCCTCAGGCGGTCGCGATTCTTGAGTTCCCTGCCAACGCTTTTGAGTACAAACAACTGCGCGTCGAGGCGCGTCGTCGGCGACAACGAACCCGGCTCCCCGATGCACTGCCCGCGGCGCAGTTGCTCCTTCTTCACATCCTGGAGGTTGATCGCTGTGCGCCGGCCGATGGAGGATTCCTGTGTGGTTTCGTTGTGAATCTGGATTCCTCGGACCTTCGCCGGAATCTGCTCAGGAAACACTTCGATCCTTTCGCCGATACGGACCTTGCCCGATAGGACAGTCCCCGCGACCACGACGCCGAACCCGGGCATGGTGAATACCCGGTCAATCGGCATCCGGAAGACGCCGCTGTCCTCGCGGTCACAGACTTTCTTCGCAAGCGATTGCAGCGCAGACCGAATCTCATCCACGCCCTCGCCTGTGACGGAAGATACCGGGACGATCGGCGCCTCGCTCAGAAAGGATCCGGCGACAAACTCTCGGATGGCACCCCTCACATGCTCGATGCGATCCGGGTCAACAAGGTCCACCTTTGTCAGCGCGATCATGCCCGTCCGGATTCCAAGAAGTTGCAGGATGTCGAAGTGCTCGATGGTCTGAGCATTGATCCCGTCGTCCGCGGCAATTACCAGCATTGCCGCGTCAATATTGCTTGCTCCCGCGACCATCGTTTTGACCAGCTTCTCGTGCCCCGGCACATCAATGAACACGATCTGCCTGTCCTGTGTGGGGTCCTCCATGAAGACGAAACCCAGCTCAATGGTGATTCCGCGTCTCTTTTCTTCCGCGAGGGTGTCGGCATCTATCCCGGTCAGAGCTTTGACAAGCGATGTCTTGCCGTGGTCAATGTGGCCGGCCGTGCCGATAATCACCTGCTTCGTTTCCGCAAATGTCCCGGTCATTTCTTCCCCATGATTGTGTTGTAGAACATCATTACCGGGGCTCCGCCAAACGCGATCCCCATCCAGACCGCCTCATCAATCTCCGCCTGCCCGATGCCCAACGACCGGGCTTTGTCAATGTGAATCTTCACGCACGGCTCGCACTTGCAGACCACCGAAAGCGCGATGGAGATGAGCTCCTTGTTCCGAAGACTGATGGCGCCCTCGGAGTTGACTGCACCCATGAAGGCTGAGAATTTTTCCTTGATCTTCGCGATATCCGCCACGGTAGAAACCTCCGGGGGCGAGGCGCAGCATTCCGCCTTCGCTGCCAGCTCGCAGCAAGGTGGCACGGGCATCCCTGGCCGCTCACCGTAGAGAACTGTCGGCTCCGGTCGCCGGGATACTGGGGCGACAATGCTCCCTTCACCCACACGGGCAGGCTTGCCCATGATTCCTGATGGCGCGCCGCGCACTTCCTCCTCCGCCCCTGCGGAGACGGTTTTTGGCGATTCACTGTCTGGGCTCTTCATGAGCAGAATCTCTCCTCTCGATTTGGCGACGACTTTCCCAATGACGGACGCATATTCGATTCCCGCGTCTTTCAGACGCCCGACAAGCACCTCCGCTTTGTCCGAGGGAACGCACATCAACAGTCCCCCGGAGGTCTGGGGGTCATAGAGGACGTACTGCATCTCTTCCGGAACACCATCTGCCACGTGAACATACTGGGACGCGTATTCTTTGTTTCGTTCTATCGCGCCTGACACCACGCCCTCTCGTATCAGGTCCAGCGCCTCCTCGAACACTGGCACGTCCTCCACATACACCTCCGCTGTCACAGCGCTCTGACGCACCATCTCAGCGAGGTGACCGAGAAGTCCGAAGCCCGTGACGTCCGTTGCCGAGCAAACTCCCATCTCCACCATGATCTCCGCGGCGTTTCTGTTCAGCTCCGACATGGTCCGACCGATCATCGCCATGGCTTCGTGCGAGGCTTTCCCCATCTGGTGAGCGAAGCTAATCACGCCCACGCCGATCGGTTTCGTGAGCACGAGAACGTCCCCCGGCTTCGCAGCGTTGTTTGTGACAATCCTCGACGGGTTGATAAGGCCCGTGACCGCAAATCCAAACTTAATGTCCTGGTCGTTGATACTGTGTCCGCCGATGACCACTACGCCTGCTTCGCTCATCTTATCAATCCCACCTCGGAGAATCTGGTTCATCACCTTGTGGCTCAGTTTTTCAATTGGGAAGCCGATGATGGACAGGGCTGTCAGCGGGTTGCCCCCCATGGCGTATATGTCGCTGACGGAGTTGGCCGCGGCGATTTGTCCAAAGGTGTAAGCGTCGTCCACGTTCGGAGTGAACACGTCAACGGACTGAACGAGGGCCTCACCACCGTCCAACTGAAACACTCCCGCGTCGTCACAGGTGCTTGCGCTGACCAGCACCCTTGGGTCCGAAATCTCCGGCAACCCTGCCAGGACCTTCTTCAGGTCGTTCTGGTTGATCTTGGAGGCGCACCCCGCGTTCTCGACGAATTTCGTCAACTGCACGTCTTCCATGGCGTCTTCGAGGCGCTCGCCCGCACACAAACACACGTTCTTTTCCTTGAACAGCTCGCAGGGACAAGCTTGCTTCGGATTGCAGATGCAGTGCCCTAACATCATGGAGCGCTGCATGATTCGTTTTCGTTTCTCAAGATTGATCATGACCGACTTTCTCCTCCTTGCAGAACCTTCCGGAGCGCAGCCCCGACGAGAGCGTCCTCATCTTGCTGGATTATCCGAAAATCGAACAAGACAGTCTCCTTGTGGACCCTCGCGAAAATCGGGGGGGCGCCGTAGCGCAGCTCCTTTGCGAGGTTCCCTGACGACAGAGAAATCGCGCGCACGCTGAGCAGCTTTGTCGGGACAGTCTCCGTCGGCACGGAGCCGCTGCCGACCTGAGTCTGGCCGTCCACGACGCGAATGTCCGCTGCTGTTCCGTTGAGATCGCTCAAATCATCCGCGACTTTTCTTGCCCTCGTTTCAAGCTCGTTCACAGTCAGAGACAACATCCGGTACGTGGGGTGCTCCTCGCGCAGTTTCTCACGGTTGAGGAAAAGCCGCAGAGTGGCTTCCATCGCGGCAATCGTCATCTTCCCGACGCGAAAGGCTCGTGCGAGGGGGTTCTTCCGGATTCTCTCGATGACTTGTGCTTTTCCAACGATAGCTCCGGACTGGGGTCCGCCGATGAGCTTGTCCCCGCTGAAACACGCCACGTCCACGCCTGCCTTTACGCTGTCCTGAACCATCGGTTCCATCTCCAGCCCGAACGGCTTCAGGTCAATCAGGGCGCCGCTGCCCAGATCATCAATCACCGGCAAAGCGTGTTTCCTGCCGACCTCGACAAGTTCTTCGATGGGCGGTTCCTCAAAGAAACCGATGATGCGATAATTGCTCTGATGAACGCGCAGGATGGCGCCCGTGTTCTCATTGATCGCGGAGACGTAGTCCCTCAGATGCGTCTTATTCGTGGTCCCGACCTCTCGCAAAATCGCCCCGCTGGTTTCCATGACCTCCGGCATCCGAAAGGACCCGCCGATTTCCACAAGCTGCCCGCGAGAGACGATAACCTCTTTGCCCTTTGCCAGCGTATTCAGAATGAGCATCGTGGCGGCGGCATTGTTGTTGACGACGGTGGCGGCTTCCGCTCCGGTCAATTCGCACAGAAGTCCGTTCAGGTGAGAATCACGGTGACCGCGTTCCCCCGTCTCCAAATCTACCGCCAGAACGCAGTAGCCCCTGATCACATCATTGATAGCATCCACGGCTTTCGGCGACAGCATCGCCCGACCCAGACCTGTGTGCAGGATAACTCCGCTGGCATTGACCGCGTAACGAAGAGAGGGCGTGGATTTCTGGCGGAGATGCGATGCGACCCGCAGAATAATCTTCTCGACAGAGATGTCCTCGAGGGTCACAGTGCTGTCCTCCTTGACCAGCTCCGACCTCAGCCCGCCGAGCACGTCCCGGACGGCATTCACGACGGCATCCCGCCCGTATGCTTTGGTCAGAGGTTCAACTTCAGTGTTGTTCAGCACCTCGTCCACCGACGGCAGACTGCGCAGCAAATCCTTTTCCAAATCGCCCTCCGTTTCCGGTGATTCTTTTTTGGGACAAGATAACAGGCAGGACAGAATTATCCTGACAATCCTGTCATCCTGTCAAAAATCCTCCTGCTCAGAGGCACAAAAAAGGATTGACCCCGCCCGAGGCGGGGCCAATCCCTGTCGAAGAAACTCTGTTCTGTTTCTCGGTTAGTTTACGACAAACTCGTGCGTTTCCTTGAGCACTCCGCCCAAAGGACCCATGTCCACGGTAACCTCTACCGTCTGCTTTCCTTTCGGTATTCTCACGGAATACCCGCATGTTCCTCCTCAGCCAAAGGTCAGCTTGTCGTGGCTGACATCCTCGGAGTGAAGCGTTTTGCCTTGAACGTCTTTCACGATGACATGAGCCTTCACCGGCTGACCCGCTTTCAAACACTGAAACAGGACGACAGGATCGAGGCTCAGATAGGCAGCAATTCCCGTGTTTCCCTCCTTCTGGCGGTCGGGTTGCGTCATAACCCTCAACACCGGTTTCCCGCGGAAGCCAATCGGCGAGGCAGCGTCGCGGGTTTCTGCTGGTTGCATCCCGGACGAGAAGGAGTACTGCCATTCGCCCGCTTCGTCCTTGAGGCTCAGTTTTCCGCCAATGGAGACATGCCGCTGAGTCTGCCCCCGGATAAGCCCGAACAACTTCGTTGGGGTGTATTCGTGGAAATCAACATAGAGCTCCCACGGCTTCTCCACTCCCTTCGATTTCTCGTTGTATGGAACGTCCATGGTGAATGGAAACGAGCACGTGGAGGACGATCCTCGTAAGCCCGACCGGTTTCCTCCAATTGCCTTCTCGTCGGTCAGGTCACCGTTGACATTCAGATCAGCATACATTGTGTCATAGCCCTTGCCCGTTCCCGCCGATTCATCGAACGCCAGCGTCAACACCTTGGTTCCCGCCTCGTTCACAACAACCGCCGCGTAGAGCGGTTTCGCGGACCGATACGCTGGCTCCTTCATTCCCTCGGCGGCACAGGCGAGAGACGCGCCTATCAGCACAACAGCAGCGATGCAGCCAATTGCCTTTTTCATTGGAATGTCGCCTCCGCGGAACTCTTCAGTGCCCCGCCAAGCGGCCCCACGTCAACACTTGCCTCGACCGTGTATTTTCCCTTCGGTATTCGCACGGAATACCCGCAATATCCGCCTCACCCAAACACGAATTTGTCGAGGGTCTCGTCGCCTTTGTGTACCACTTTGCCGTCAGGTGTTTTTATCTCGACGTGAGCCTTTGGGGACGAAGCTCCCATTTTGACCTGCATCGGGACTTCCGCTTCTGTCAACCCCAGGTCCACGCAGGAAGCCGGTTCCTTAGCCGCAGACTGGCCTGAAGCGGGCTCTCCTGTGGCCCGTCTTACGGAGACCACCGTCAGGGCGACGCCGAAATTGCCTTCTTGTCTCCCATCGGGCTGGGTCGCAATCGTCAGCTTGGGCGTGCCAGCCAGGCCCATGAGCGGTGTTTTCTCAAGACTTTCGGCTGGTTTCATGTCAGAGGGGTTGGAAGAATATTCCCACTGCTGCGACTCGCCGGGCAGCCTGACTGTGACGCTGCCGTAGAAATTCTCTGTCACTGTTTTTGGAGCAGGGCCTGGTAACGTCACGCCGAGGATTCTGGTCGTGGGCTGGATGGGGCTGGAGTGCCACGCGTAGGTGAAGCTGACCTCGCAGGGATTCGCGATGCCCTTCGCTTTCTCATTATAAGGGATGTCCAGCTTGATACCAGGATAGTTGCAGTGAAACCCGGTGGAGCATTTCTCAGTCGTGGGCGTCAGCTTTTCGCCCGCCTCAAAGACGCCGTTGAAATTCGTGTCGGCGTACAGAACGTCGCAGCCTTTTCCCGTCCCTTTCGATTCATCGAAGACGACGCAAAGAACCTTTGATCCATCCTCCGTCAAAGCTACCTTAGCGTAGCGGGGTTTTTCGGAGGAAAAGGTCACTCCTTTTGCTGGCTCTGCGGGGCACGACAGCGCTCCGACCAGCAGAGCGCAGAGAACGACGGCGCCGAAAAGTGTTCTCATTTGAAGGGCACCTCCTTTGAATCTTGAGAAAACCCACACGAGACGCTGTCAACCGTTACTGCTACTATATCATTTCCCTTCGGCTTTCGCACGGAAAACCCGAATCGTGCTATCCGAGCCGATGACGGCCAGTGAATTGGCTTGACAGACAATCATGAGCTGAGTGCACTCCTTCACAACGTATCCGAGACCGGGGTTCGTGCCCCTACGACTCAGCCTGAACGAGCGCTTGGCTTGCCGGGCTTCAGCCGGCATCCATCTCTAGCCACCGCCTTCAGGCGGTGGTGTGGAGGAAGCGAACCTCCTTAGCCGGAGCCGGCTTTAGCCGGGCTTCTCGACTCTCTGGATTCATCCGTGAAGACGTGACCGGATTTACGAGACACAGTACCAAGCCCCACTTCGGCGTCGGTGAATTAGACTCCGGATAGATGCTATTGGTTCACTGAATTGGCAACTTTTTCTCGGCTTTGACGATGCCCCCCAGTGGCCCGCTGTCCGCCGTGACTTCCAGCGCGTATCTCCCCGGCGGTATTCTCACGGAATACCCGCATCTTCCCCCTCAGCCGAAGGTGAATTTGTCCAGCGTGCTGGAGCCCTGGTGGACCACTTTCCCGTTCGCCGCCTTGACCTCGACATAAGCCTTGAGCGGCACCCTGCCATTCCGGCATTCCAGCTCGTTTGGCCCCGCCACGAGGCTCAGACCGATTCCGAGGTTTCCGGGGTTGCGCCCGTCGGGCTTTGTAGTGACTGTGATCGTCGGCGATTCCAGAGACTTCCAGGTGGGGGCACTGGACAAGTCCCGCGACGGTGTTATGCTTCCCCGGAAAGTGTATCGCCATTCGTCCGAGCCGCCTCGCAGCGAAATCGTACTCGAGACGGAAAAGGACTCCCTTTTTCTTGCAGAGACCGTCTGCGAGCCTGTCAAAGGCATCGCAACACCCCGGCTCACAGAACTGTATTTTTCGTACCCGAACACGATTTCGCACGGATAAGAGGTCGTGACTTTTCTTGCGGGGTTATTGTGCCGCGCCGTCAGTCTGATCGGAGGAAAGTCGCAGCGGATGCCCGTTGGTTGTCTGCGAGGTGAAGCTTTCAAGGTCTGGGTTGGACCGGCTCGCCCGTTCGATTCCACCGTTGCGTAAAGCACGTCATATCCGGCGCCGGTGCCCTGCGACTCGTCGAACACCACACGCAGCGTCATCGAGCTGTCCGCATTCAGGGCGACTCTGGCACACACCGGCTCATTGGAACGGTAACGGGCAACCGCGCAGGAGACATCACAAGCCTGCACGGCGACTGCGGCGCCAACCATAAGAGAAAGGATCAAGAATCGGAGAACGGGGGAGTTGTGTCTCATTGTTCGGAAAAACCCAACGTCAGGCCAAATCGCTCGTTCTCTATATAGCCCATCTTGCGGCGTCAGTCAAGATACTTTCGCACGGAAACAGGTGTGTGGCGACCCATCTGCGGAAAGAGGGGCGCAAGACGATGGCGTTGATATCGCCATTTCGAGAGGAGGTCGGGGCAGGGAGATGAACGACCCACGGAGGGTTTTGTCCGCCGACAACTGACTGAATCAGCGCGGCTTCCCCTTCCTTCACGGAACGCCCATCCAGCGGTCACACCTTGCCCCGTGACAGGGCCGCCGAGGGAAACTGCAAAGCCGGGTGGACAGGGCTGCTGAATCTGAAAGGTTGGGGCCTCTGGGAGAGAGCTATTTTTCAGGCGAAAGGGATGTAATCGCTACGTGGCGACCTTCACACAGGAGACGCTTTTTTGCTGTGCATGCCCAGCACCGCTGGACTCATCCTTCGGCCCTCACCCGCCTTCGAGACACCCTCCCGCGATGAGGAAGGTACCCGCCAGAATTGAAATCAGCACCGCTCGTTTGCGCATGCACTTCCTTTTCGTTTTCATTCCTCGGTTTCCTCCGCTGCAATGCCACAATCCAGAGTTGGGTCGTTTATGCTTTCCAACACAAGGATAACATCCCAACGTTCCCTCAATCAATGCCATCTTCTCGGGGGGACGACAAGCCTCACAGACAATGGCTGGCGTGCCGGAAGGAAGGCAGTAACCACGAGGCAACGGCCTCGTACGAAAGAACAGCGCCGAGCCGGCGCGAAAGGGAAAAGAATCTCTTGCCAGCTTTTCCCGCGAGCGTTACTGTTTCGGGCAGTGATGTCGCTGGACGAATGAGGACACTGCCGAAAGGTGCAGGCGACCCTATCGAGTCAAGACCCACAGGGTGCTCGCCGGGCATGAAAGAGATTTTTCTTCCGGAACCCCCGATGAGGAAGGGAATTGCGAAAAGAGCAGTTGTTCCAAACATTGCCACCTGACCTCGGGAAACAGCAAGTATGAAAAACAGAATCATGGCTTTCACAATCGTGGCAACATCGTTTTCTCCAATGGCGGCCGGCACCGGAATCCTACCAACACAGTTGCGATGTCAGTACGTTGCGAATCCTCTCTGCATTGACGAAGAACGTCCGCGGCTCAGTTGGGTTCTTTTCTCGGAAGAGCGCGCGCAGGCTCAGACCGCATATCAGGTCCTTGTGGCGAGCAGCGAGGAAAAACTCGCCGCCGGCGAAGGCGACCTCTGGGACAGCGGCAGGGTCGAGTCCGATCAGTGCATTCAGGTTGCTTACGACGGGAGACCCCTCCAATCGCTCATGTGCGCCTTCTGGAGAGTGCGCGTCTGGGACAGGAACGCGAAACCCTCCGACTGGAGCGAGACGGCTACGTGGCAGATGGGGCTGCTCAAGCCCGGCGATTGGAAAGCGAAATGGATCGGCTCCGGTATTCCCCGCCCGGCGATGTTGCGAAAGACGTTTCGCCTCGCCTCACGTCCCTACCGAGCCACGGCTTACGTGTCTGCCCTCGGGGTGTATGAACTCTGGCTGAACGGCAGGCGGGTCGGCGACAGCGTTCTCGCCCCCGAATGGACGGATTACAACAAGCGGGTTCAGTACCAGGCATACGATGTCACGGAATTGCTGCATTCTGGTGAAAATGCCCTCGGCTCAACGCTGTGCGAAGGGTGGTACGCGGGACGCATTGGCATCAGCCACATCGTCTGGCCGGGCGGGCCTCAGCGCGGCTTCTATGGGGACTCGCCGTGGTTCCTCATGCAATTAGAGGTCGAACTGGCTGATGGCAAGAGCCAGATGATCGTCTCGGACGAAGCGTGGAAAGCGACCACTGATGGCCCGATTCGCAGCGCCTGCATCCTCGATGGGGAAGTTTATGACGCGAGGAAAGAAGTGCCCGGGTGGGACCGCCCGGAGTTCGATGACTCAGGCTGGAAGGCGGTGCGAATCAAGTCGCAAGTGACCGCGAAGCTCGTCGCGCAGGCAAATGAGCCAATCCGCATCGTTGAAGAGCTGAGGCCCATCTCCGTGACCGAGACAAAGCCCAATGTGTTCGTATTCGATCTCGGACAGAACATGACCGGATGGTGCAGGCTGAGCGTCCGGGGTCTTCCAGGCACGACAATCAGCTTACGTCACGCTGAAGTACTTGATGCCGACCGCAACATCTACACCGATAACCTTCGCGTGCCTAAAGATGGCGGCCCGGGAGGAGCCCGGCAGCTTGATACCTTCATCCTTGGCAGGGTGGGCGAAGAAATCCTCGAGCCGCATTTCACCTATCACGGTTTTCGCTATGTGGAGGTGACGGGCCTTCTCCAAAAGCCTCAATTCGACTCTCTCGTCGGCTGCGTCATCCACTCCGATGCTCCCCGGGTAGGGCGCTTCGAGTGTTCCGACTGGCTTCTCAACAAGCTGATGGAGAACATCGTCTGGACGCAGCACGGAAACATGCACAGCGTCCCGACTGACTGTCCCCAGCGAGACGAGCGACTCGGCTGGCTGGGTGACGCGCAGATTTTCTCGCAGACCGCCTGCTTCAATATGAACATGGCCCGCTTCTACGGGAAAGTCTCGCAGGACACCCGCGACGCCCAGGCGGATGACGGGCGATTCCCGGATTTCGCCCCGCATCCGTTCGACCCGAATGCGCGATTTTCTGGGGCACCCGGGTGGGCTGACGGCGGCGTTATAATCCCCTGGCGGGTTTACCTCAACTATGGGGACACGCGAGTTCTTGAGCAGCATTTCGAATCCGCAAAGCGATGGGGCGAGTACGTCCGCGCGCAAAGCCCCGACCTCATCTGGACCGGGAAACGCGGCAACGACTACGGGGACTGGCTCAATGGCGACACGCTCATTCTGGAGGGTTGGCCTCGAAAAGGGGCAGCGGTCCCGAGAGAATTGATGGCGACAGCTTTTTTCGCTCACTCCGCCGGACTACTCTCGAAAATGGCTTCTGTCCTTAGCCGGACCGAGGATGCCGAGCGCTACGCAAAACTGGCCGCAGAAATCAAAGACGCCTTCAACCGCACCTTTGTCAAACTGGACGGCGTCATCCAGGGCGATACTCAAGCCGGTTACGCTCTGGCACTCCACTTCGACCTTCTTCCGGAGAATTTACGCGAAGCGGCAGCCCGGCACATGGTCGAGTGCATCAAAGCGCGCGGCGGACATCTCACCACCGGAATTCAGTCAACTGGGCGCCTTATGCTCGAGCTTACACGCAATGGCTACAATGATCTGGCCTACGAGCTGCTCAACAAGCGAACCGTTCCCTCGTGGCTTTACATGGTCGAGCACGGCGCCACAACCATCTGGGAGCGGTGGGACGGCTATGTCGAAGGACGCGGCTACCAGGACCCCGGCATGAACTCTTTCAACCACTGGGCCTTTGGCGCCGTGGGAGAGTGGATATATCGCACCATCGTCGGCATCAATCCTGATGAGGACCGTCCCGGCTACAAGCATTTCACAATCCGTCCGCGCCCCGGCGGCGGCCTCACCTGGGCAAATGGGAGCTACGAGTCCATGCACGGCACGATTGTCAGCGATTGGAAGGTCGAGCGAGGGGATTTCACACTCCGAGTCACCGTTCCTGTGAACACGACCGCAGCCGTTTACATACCAGCCCGCCGCCGTGAGGATGTAACAGAAGGCGGAAGACCTGCCGGAGAGGCGCAAGGCGTCCGGTTTCTTCGCTCTGAAGATGGTGCGGCGCTTTACGAAGTCGCGTCCGGAATATACACGTTCGTGTCCCGTGGCGCATTCAAACCGTAGGAACCTGATCGAGGCCACATCACGCCACAGTGTGGATGCCTATCATACGAGGTGAAGAATGAAAAGATGTTCAATCGTCCTGTTTGCCGTCGTGGCAATCTGTTGTCTGGGCGCGAGTGCCCTGGCGCAGTGCAAGGTCGAGGAAACCCCCTACCGCGGCTGGAATGCTCTGAAGCTCTCCAATGAGCTCGTCGAATTGTACGTCGTCCCTGACATAGGTGGCAGGATCATCCAGTTCGTCTTCGAGGGACATGAATATCTGTTCGTGAACGATTCTCTGGCTGGGAAAGTGCTGCCCTATAAGGAAGGAGAATGGAACAACTATGGCGGCGACAAACTCTGGCCGGCGCCGCAGGGCTGGGACGGACCCCACCAGTGGCCCGGCCCGGGCGACCCGATTCTCGACGGGGGGCGATTCACATACGAGATTCTCCAACCTCAAGGAAAACACGCCTCCGTTCGTCTCACCAGCCCTCCGGACAAGGAAAGTACTGGAATTCAGTTCTCCCGCATCATCACACTGAAAGCTGGCCAGCCGGAGGTCTTCTTCGAAAACACCATGACGAACGTCTCCGATCGAACTGTTTCCTGGGGCATCTGGTCTGTCACACAGATTGACGCGTCAAATCCAGAAGGCGAAGGGCACAACGACCAACTCGATTTCTATTGTGCTCTAAATCCCCGGAGCACTTTCCCCAAAAAATACGCGGTTCTGTACGGCCTCGTGAACAACTTCGCCTGGCTGCCCGACTACAAGCGCAACCTGTTCCGAGGGCACTACAACTACCTTGTGGGCAAGGTTGGGATTGATTCGCCGGGAGGTTGGTTGGCTTCGCTGGACGGCAAAACGGGTTACGTCCTCGTCCAGCGGTACAAGTACTTTCCGGGCAAGAGGTACCCCGACGATAGCTCCGTCGAATTCTGGGTCAACGGCGCCGGCAGTTTCATCGCCGCCAAAAAGCTCATCGAAAGCAAACCCGACCCGCAGAAAACGCCATACCTTTTCGAGATGGAGATTCTCAGTCCTCTCGTCACTCTCAGCCCCAGGCAGTCCTACACATTCAAAACGGAATGGAAGGCGCTGAAAGGCGATTTGCCGGCCTTGATGAAAGAGGTCGGACTCAGGGGCGAGCGGTAGTCAACGCTGCTGATCGCGATTGCGCGATCCGGGATTGGCCTATCGAATCCTGTATAAGCGGACGTCGTATCCCTTGAAAGTGTCCGTGAATTTCCCGTTGCCAACCGCCATACTGCGCTCTTCGCCAAGCACCTCCGCGGTCGCCGTCTCGGGCAATCCTTTCAACTCGAACAAACCCTTCACCTCCGCGTCCCGCGTCGCTACGGCGAAAAGATACGTCTCGCCCGCGTGTCGCTTCACCATGAAACCGATGGGCGAATCGTCCGGCGTGGTCTTCACTTTCGCGCCGTCACGAATCGTCCGGCTGTTGAGGACCGCGGCAAGGCTGTGAATCTGCCGATTGATCTCCGTTACCGTCTTCAGCATTTCCGGGTCGTCTAAGAGCGCATGCGAGTTGAAGTTCGGCTTCCACTCGTGCACAAAATAGATTAGCCCGGTCGAGCCGTGGATCAATGACATCCACACTTCCGCCTTCACCTGGTGCGGCGTCGCCTTGTTTCCCGATTGAATTCGCGTGCATTCGATGCAGTTCCAGACGATTTTTCCTCCCTTCGACCACTCGGTCAGCCGTTCGACGCCCCTCGCCACGAACCACAACTTCCCCTGAACCGCTGGATTCGGATGGGCAACCGGGTAAATGTCGAACGACGCGATGTCGCAACCCTTGATGTACTCCAGATAGTCCTCCGGATGGTTGGTTCGCACACCGCGTCCGTGCCACGCGTCCCATGCCACTCCCTGGCCGAGGTTGAGAAGGACGGGGCGCGAGGGATCAGCCTCACGGATTTTCTCGTAATCGGCGACGATTTTCTCGGGCGCTATCGGGGGTCCGTAGCCTTTACCATCTCGCAGCGGCTGTGCATTATCGGGCTCATCCCCGTGCATCCACCCGACGATAATCTTATCGTCCTTGTGCCTCAACCCGCTCTCGTTCTGGTGGCAGATGACCGACATCCCTGCGGCCTTCAGGGCAGCCAATTGCTCCTCCGTCGGTCCCCTCCAGAGTCCCACGTACAGGTTGAATCCCGCATCCTTGTACCTTTGCGCATCCCTCGGCTCCTGAAGCCACACGGCGATGGGAAAGTAACCCGGGTCCGACGGCGGCCCATTCTGCCATCTCGCGTAAGCGTTCCTCTCGCTCTTCTCCGAGCCTTCCCCGTAACCGGGGTACGTTGGCGAAATGCAGATGATAATCCACGCGATGACCAGAACTCTCATTGCCTTGTTCATGACAATCCTCCTCTGAACGGACGATGACAGTCGCAGCAACGAATTTTCTCTATCATACGGCGCCTCAAACTCGGAAAGCAACGGGGCCCGTTCCGTCAGACGACGAAGGATCACAATCTGGCACACCAGACCGCATGGGCACCTTGTGTCTGTCCGCATTCCCGGCGAGAAATCCCTTGGCACCCCGCGCCCGCCCACCCCTTTTCGTTGTGCCGCAGATATTCCTCGATCTCCATTCTCGGATTAACCCCACTGCACGTGTAAAGTCAAAGGGGTTTATAAGGGTTGCGGTTGGGGTTTTGGCCCGGTGTGAAGTCAACAAGCTGGTCGAGTAGACAGAGCGAGTCGCTGCAAGATTATTGGCAACAGCTGTCCCTACCACCTCCCTACAAAAAATCCGTAGCGACCAGGGGCTTCGCCCCTGGACCCCTCGCCGCTGTCACCGGCTTCCCGCAATCCCTACCGGGACGCGGGAAAGCCGTGCCATCGAGCGTAACTGACGGCAAGGACTACGGAATTGCCCTCACGAGGCGGAAGCCCAAGCCGTCGCCCCGGTCGGACGGCGAGTTCCAGCCGCGCCACGCCGAGCGGCAGCCGAACGCGTAGCTGCGCCAACCGCCGCCGCGGTCGACGCGGCCGGACCCGCCGGCAGGTCCTGTGGGGTCTGTTTGGCTCGCTGAGGAATACTTGTCCGCATACCAGTCCTGACACCACTCCCATACGTTCCCGCTCATGTCATACAAGCCCCGAGCGTTGGGTTTCTTCTGACCCACCGGGTGTGTAGTCTCGCCCGAATTGTAGTAATACCAAGCATAGTCCCCCATTTCCCGGCAGTCAGGGTCATCCCCCCAGTAGAACTCGGTCGTCGTCCCAGCACGACAAGCATATTCCCATTCCGCCTCCGTCGGCAGCCGGTACGTCACGTTCTCCTTCTGAGACAGCCTCCGAGCAAATTCCTGGGCATCGTGCCAGCTCACCGTTTCCACCGGGTTCTTTGGCCCCTTGAACTCGGACGGGTTCGAGCCCATCACTTTCTCCCACTCCTCCTGCGTCACCTCATAGACGCCCATGTAAAAGCCCCTGGTGAGAGTGACCTTGTGAACGGGTGTCTCGTCGTCCCACCCCTTCTCCGACCCCATCATGAAGGAGCCCGGCTGAATCCGCCGAAACTTCATCCCGATGCTGTTGACCACCTCCTCCGGGCTCTGCCAGCCAGGCGGATACTTGCCGCTTGCCAATGGCGGGTCAGTTTTGTAATCGAGGAGGTTCCAGGAAGGCAGTTCACCCCAGTCATCATCCCAGCCTCGCACCACGATTCCAAGGTCGGCAGTGATACCCGCATAAAGTGCCCAGTCATATCTGCGGGGATTGAGTTGAAAGTAGCCATCAAGCTCCAGATAAGGTTTGACGTTCAGAAAAGGGCCAGCAATGCTCTCCAGATAAACCACCAACCTGGGTTCA
>JAUYEE010000101.1 GCA_030691545.1 bacterium
ATGGATTGGGTCGTCACCTCAAGCTCATATCCCTCGTCGCCGAGCCGGTCCTGCAAGGCTGGCTCGATCTTCAGGTGCATACCGTTTTTCTCAGCCCGGTCTGCAAGGCGGGCCAGCCGAAATCCCATCGCCGGCGCCAACGCGTCTATGAGCTTTGCGGCTTCTGTCGCGGCGCCGCCCTCGGCGATAACAGGCGTCGCTGGGGTGATGAGAAAGACGCCGTCATCGTGCTCGATGGAGACGGGTAGAGGGACAATGTTCACAATTCCGGGACTCGTACTCGCCACAGATGCATTACGCACGCACGCACATAGTAGCACAACTGCGACAGGTAGAAGCGGCTTCCAGCCGCTTAAAGACGCGGCAAGATGCCGCGTCCACGTGCAGGTTGCTGTACCGTGTCCAACTGGGTTCATGAGTGCCTCCTGTCAGCTCAAACTGCGTTCGGACACATCTTGGCCGGGTGTTCTTTCTCGTCTTCGCCCTTCGCCTCCTGCGTGGCGTCAAGACGTTTTTTATCTGTTTAGCGCCTTGACCAGTTCACGCAGCCGGCCGTATCTCCATAGAGATATTGTACCCGCGCGCCCCGCCGCACCATGCAACATTTTTTCCACCGAAGAGTGATGTTTGTCGGGCCTCTTGGCCGAACTGATGGAGGTTGGCATTCCGGGCAATGAGGTTAGGACCGGCTGCGGGCGTCCACGAAGGCATCGCTCAGGGCATCAATCACGAGGATGCGCTGCTCGACTTGCCGTAAGACCAACGCCCCGGCATCCCGCCGAAGGTGGGATGATAATCAAAAACCGCAGTGACTTTCTTGTCAAAAACACTTGAAAGACGGAGTGGATCGCAAGTAGAATTCCTCGTGGGTGAGACCTCATTTTGTGCTCGACCGAACATCGGCCTAACGCACTACAGCACAAGGCGTTAAGGATGTCTCGCTCATTTTTCATGAATAATCGAAGTTAAGAAGGCTATCGTAGAACAACCGGAAAGAATGCTTGGAGGCGCTGTGGAGATGAAAAAGCTGGTTTTCGTCGCGGTGTTGCTGACGTGGTGTGCCGTGGCGATGGCCGAGACGGCAGAACTGGCTATCTCGGAGCCGGCACGCGGCGCGAAGGATGTGAAGCTCGGCATCGGGGTCATTGCCTCACGGACCGCACAAGACTCAGAAACCCGCGAGAAACCGCCGGAGACCAAACCGGTCACCCCTCCCGAGAAAGAACCCGCAGGGAAGCCGTCGGTTGTCGGCACGTGGCTGTCCCAAAATGCGGAACGGGAGAGGCGGGTCGGGTTCAGGGCCGACGGGCATTACACCTATTCAATTCTCAGCCCCGAGGAAACCAGCACGACAAACGGCACGTATCGCGTCCTCCCCGGCAAGCTCGAGCTCCGTCCCGAAGGTGAAAGCGAAGTCCTCCGCGTTGATTTCCGGTTCATTGACGAGAAAACTTTCGAAGTGGAGGAAGACGAGAAAACGTATGAATTCAAGCGAGAGGAGTCGCGTCCCGGACTTGCCGACTGCTTCACTGGACTCCCAGCAAGTGCGGGGAAAAGTCCCATCGTGTATGACCAGTTGGCTCCGGACCGAGCCCGCCTGAGACGGTCTTCATCCGGACACATCCTCTACGTCCGGTTCGAGATGATAAAAGTCCAAGCCGCTGGCGTTGACGAGACGTTGCCCGTCCCAAAGATTTTCGTCATGACCGGCCAGGGGGAAGAGCAGTCGCCCTTCATCTACACGAAGGACCCCACTCAGCTTTTTAATCCCTGGTGGTCGCCCGATGGCAAGAGCGTCGTCTTTGCCTCGGACTTTCAGTCAGCCCGAAGCGCCCTCTTCATGGACTCTTTTCTCGCTGACCTGGAGTCGAGAAAGGTGTACCGGATCACGGGGAGCGAATGGCCGAAGGAAACATCCGGGGGAACGGGAGACATCTATGGCGGTGTCCAGGGCTACTTCGCGCGGCGCATCAGTATCCCGCAGCAGGCCTGCGTCAGCTACCAGGGCGGCGGCGGGAGGATTTACAGGCTCGAGACCGAGCACGTCTATTCCATTCAGAACATCCCCGCTGGCAGAATCTGGGTCAAGTGCGTCATCTCCAAGCATATTGGCGACATCAAGTTAGTTGACGTGGTTGCTGGTGGCCACGTGAGGGTCGAGCCGATGGAGCTGACCTCCGGCAACCTCCTTGCCACCAACCCCAGCATAACCCCGGATGGCCGCTACCTCGTCATCCTCTTGCAGCACGCCTCTTACGATCCTTTTGCGGAACTCAAGGAACGCGGGGTTGACACCATCGCCGTGTGCGACGTCGAGAAGGGGGGCCAGTGGGTCGCCATCTGGGACCCAGCCCGCACCTACGACCAACTCGCCAAGGACCCGCGTCTTTCGCCCGATGGAGAGTGGATTGCTCTCTCGATGGGCCAGACGGGGGCGGAGTCTCTTGCGGTATGCTCCCTGCAAAGCCTCCTCAACAACTCGCCGCAGCCGAAGGTTATTCTGCCCGGCGAGCAGGTCCCTGTCAGCCACATGATCGGGCATAGAAACCCTGCATGGTCTCCGGATGGGCGACGTATCGCAGTGGTGCGCGCCGTCTCAACCAGCCAGGGATTGACCGGAAACCTGTTCGTGGTCAATGCTGACGGAAGCGGGCTGCGGCAGGTGACCCAGGCGGCCACGAACCAGTGCGCGGCAGATCCGACCTGGTCACCCGACGGGGAACGCATTGCCTTCCAGCTTATCACCAGTCGCCGGCGAGTCTTACAGCTAACGGACCTGGTCATGCAAAACATCGTTTCGGACATCTGGACGGTCGCCTCCGATGGTTCTGGCCTCACTCAACTGACCCGCGACGGGCGAAGCGCGGAACCCGCCTGGGGACCGTGAGGCACCCACATTCCGCCCCAGGCGACCATGCGTCCCCGGCGGGGCGGACATCGCATTTGCGAAAAGATGCCCTGTTGACCTTTGCGTAAACTATGGCGTGCACCCTTTTCGGAGGGATAATCGCGGCATTTTGCAGAAGGAGGAGAGCAGATGCGATTGACGACGCGTCTTGCCGATGCAGGTGTTGACGAGAGAATCGAGGTCTGCCACCTCAAGGGCGCCCTTATCGGCGCCGAGGCTCTAACCCGGATTATTCATAAAAAATGAGCGAGACGACCTGAATTCCTTATGCTACACTGCGTTAGGAGCGACGAACAACTACCACAAAAAGGTGTCTCGCTCATGATGAATTCTACCACCGATCCACTCGCTTTTTCAAATGTTTGTAGCAAGAGAGTCACCGGTGTTTTTGACGATCACGGCGTGACGTCGGATGCCGGAGTGTTGTCATTACGAGAAGTCGAGCAGCGCATCGGGGTGATTGACGCCCTGACCGATGCCATCGTGGACTCCCGTCATCCCTCTTATGTGCGGCATGAGGTCCGGGACATGACCGCTCAGGGCGTGTTCCAGATCACCTTGGGGTATGAGGACGCCAATCCCGCCGAAGGCGGGAGTGATCCTTCGGGCCAAGGCCTCTTTTCTTGGCGTGGATCCGCGGTACGTGGTGACCAATGTACTCGCCCCACCCAAGATCACGTACGAATAGCTTTGCTGCTCGCGCGGCTGCGTGGAATTGATGATCAAGGAGCATAAGCGTCACCTTCAATCCGATCGCACGAGTTGTCACAAGTTCGAGTCCCGCGGAACGCGGGACTGTTCCTCCACAGCGCCGCCCACATTCTCATGCACACGTTCCGTTGCACTTTCCTGAAGGGCACCGAGCTGGCCCGCGCGCAGTTCGACACCATCCGTCTGCGCCTCCTGAAAATCGGCGCCCGCGTCCAGGTCCTCAAGAGCAAGATCATCTTTCATCTCCCTCTGTCCTATCCCCTCAAGCCTCTGCTGACACACTGTGTCACCGCGCT
>JAUYEE010000251.1 GCA_030691545.1 bacterium
CAGACCGGCGGGACCAACGTCAATGTTACCGGCAAGACGACAGCGACGGTGAACTTCACCGCTCCGATCATCTGGGCGTACGAGGAACCGCTGACATTCCGGCTAAACGTGAACGACGGAGCCGGCGGGACGAGCAGCGACGAGGTTGTCGTTACCGTTCGCAATCCCCTTGCGTGGCCGGCGTATCCGGTGACATACCCCGCGACGACCTCCTATCTGCAGAACATGCTGCACTTAGGCGCGAACTCGACAGACCGGCTGATGAATCCCGAGAATTGGGGGAACATGACGTCCGGGTTTGACCCTCTGGAGCCGTTTGGCGGCGTGCGGAATATCCGCCCGTATCCGGGTCTGGAATACGACTTCACCGGGATGGCGCCGACTGCGAACCGCAACCCACTGGTGTGGGAACCGGTGTTCTGGAACAGCGGCATTTTCGACAATGGCGCCCTGGACTATTTCCAGATGCACTACAACGTTTACATCCTCTCCCCGGAGGATAGGGATGTGCGGTGGCACGTGCGCAACGACGACGAAGTGCGCGTGTTCTGCAATGGGGCTACGGTGCTCAGCCGGAATGAGTGGGACGGTGCCGCCACAGGGACGGCCACTGAGCAGACGGAGGATGGCTATGTCGCCGACGGGACAGGGCTGAAAAAGGGCATCAACGTCATCACAGGCTGGTACGAGGAAGGAGAAGGAGGCGCCTACTTCGCCGTGGGGGTCACGGACCTGAACGATGAGCGGTTCGACGACCTGCTGTATTCGTTCGGTCCCTCGTTGGTTCTCACGGACGCGTACGCATCGCGCTCGTTGCCGACCTCCTTCGGGCCGGGCGCCACGGTGAACGTGGACCTGGCGATGAAGGTCAACCCGACGAACAAGCCCACCAGCGTCATCGTCTCCGAGAACATTCCCACGGGCATTCCGCCGGCCAATGTGAGCGCTCCCGGCGCCACGATCGGCGGCGGCAAAATTACCTGGAATCTGACGGGAGCCAACGTCACGGGTCAGACGCTGAGTTACTCGTTGACGGTTCCGGCGGAAGGCTTGACGAACGTGATGCAGTTTGTGGGGACGCTGACCTTCGGGACCATGGTCGCGGACATCTTCGGAGAGAACGCGATGTATCCGATCCCGACGGCTCCGAGGAGCCTGTCGGTGGAGATGTTGCGGGCGGCTCACCTGAGCTGGGCCGCTCCGGCGACGACGGGCGTGATAGCCTACAACGTCTATCGGAGTGTGAACGGCGGCGCCTACGAATTGATTGGCGTCGCGACGAGCACGAGCTACACGGACAAGTGGGTTGTTCCGGGCGACACCTATGCCTACGAGGTGTCGGCGGTGAATCAGGTGAACGACGAGGGTCCGCTGTCTCGGCCCACGGCGCAAGTCTCCGTACCGACGATGGAGATACGCCAGGCGGAGGACTTCAACTACGACAGCGGGCAGTTCCCGTGGACGGATACGGTGACCTTGCCGGCGATTGAAGCCCCGGACGCCACGACCATCGGCACGCCTGACCAGTACGATTACTACCCTCCCGCTACGGGGGGACCCGGCACGCGGACGTACCGTCCTCTGGACAACCGGGCGGATGGAACCGGCGTAGGAATTGAGATCGCGGAGGACGTGGACGATCCGGGTGTGTTCCACACGAACATCGGCTGGATTGACGCTGGCACCAACAGTTGGTATCGGTACAGCTTCAATGTGCCGCAGGCGGGCTGGGTGAAGTTTGAGTTCCGTGTGGCGACGCCGAATGCTGCTGGGATGATCGAAGCGTACTGGGATGAGGTGCTCGTTGGAACGGTGAGCTTCACCACGGGCAACTGGCACATCATGACCTGGGCGTTGATGGAGGACGAAATCCAGACCACGGCTGGCATACACACGCTACGCGTGAAGTCTGTGGGGGACGGCATTAACTTCGACACGATCGCGCTTCTGTGGAACGCCGCTCCGCCGACTCGACAGAGCATCTGGGAGGACAACTTCGATAGCTACGCGGCGACTGCCGATGTATTCAGCCCGACGGGTGGGAAATGGACCCGAGGTAACACGACCAACACTGCCGGTTCCTGGACGCTGTGGGATACCGCGGGACCGCCCTTGAACGCCGAGCCAGCGAACATTGCCGGGATGGAGGGCAAGTACATGATCTCCGACAGCGACTTGTCAGGGGCGGGCATTCTCCTGAACGAAGAGATGCTCTCTCCCGAGGTGGACTGCACGGATTGGACGAATGTGCGGTTGAACTTCAACAAGAACTACCGCATGTACGACGATCCCAGTCACCAGCAGATCGCAGAGGTGGACATTCGGATGTTCGATGCAGTGAGCGGGTGGAGCAATTGGACGAACCTGCTGCACTTGGACACGTCCGACGTCGATCCGACCGCAGACCCGCCGGAATTGAGCGATCCGGAGGTCTTTGACCTGTCCGCCTACGACGGGAAGAAGATTCAGTTGAAGTTCCACTTCTACGATGCCGAGTACGATTACTGGTTCGCCGTGGACAACGTTCGGGTTTCGGGCGTGAAACCGCCGCAGATACCGCCCGGGGCGACCATCAGGCTGGGTCCCGGCGCCGGGATGCTGACGCTGAGCTGGACTGCCTTTGGTCCGGGACAGTACTCGGTGGAGTACACCGCCGACCTGAAGGGGAGCTGGATGCAGATCGCGGGACCGCTCAGCGAGGCGACCTGGAGCGGCGCAATGCCTGCGGGGCGGACAGGTTACTACCGCATTCGCCCAGAGTGACCCAGGACGAAGGGCAAACGACCTCTGGGCACGAGGGGTCGTCTCTCGCGCCGGGTCGCTGGCGTTCAGACGACGGTTCTGAGCAATGGAACGACCTTGACTCCCGGCGGCGATTTCGCTAATAGCTCAGCATTGTTTTTGGCAATCGGCCACGCACAAGCTGACGATAACGGTGAGCCGCGGTCTGTTCGGGGCTCTTTGCCGTGAGAAAGGGAACTTGCCAATGCCGCGACGGAAAAGACGCGATGTTATTCATCGGTATGAAGGCAATCCGATGATCACTCTTGAAGACCTCCCCTTTGCCGCCGCACACATCTGGAACGCAGGGGTGGCGCGCTTCCGGGACGAGTACTTGTTGCTGATTACGGTTGGGGGACTTGAAGGGTTGTTCCGCATCTACCTGGCTTCCAGCCGCGATGGGCGCGACTTCCAGATCAATCCGGAACCGTTCATGCAAGCGTCCGCCCAAGGACTTTTCGCTCCTTATGAGGAGTTTGGCATACGCGATCCGCGCATCACGCAAGTGGACGGGACTTTTTACATCACCTATGTCGCGGACAGCCCGCACGGGTTGCGAATTGGGCTGGCGAGAACGGACGATTTTCAGTCGGCGGAGAAGATAGGACTGATCACGGAGCCCGATAATAAGAACGGCGCGCTGTTCCCGCGGAAGATCGGGGGAATGTACGCGATGCTCGAGCGGCCCTTCGCCGGCGATAGCATCTGGATTAGTTATTCGGACGATCTGACGTACTGGGGGAGCTCGACGGTCGTGATGACGCCGCGGGGGCGGCTTCTGGGACCCCACGCGGATCGGTGCCGCAGCCCCTCCCATCGAGATCGAACAAGGGTGGCTTCTGCTCTACTATGGTGAGAAGGGGACCAGCGCGGGTCCCCTCGTTCGGTTAGGAGCGGCGATCTTGGACCGGGACGACCCTTCCCAGGTCATCGCGCGCTCGAACATTCCCATTCTCTCTCCCCGCGAAGACTACGAGCGGATCGGCGATGTCCGCAACGTGGTCTTTTCCTGCGGGGCACTGCTTGAGGACAAGCAAGAACTCAAGCTCTACTACGGCGCCTCAAACAGTTGCATCTGCCTGGGCACGGGCGACCTCGAGGATGTTGTCGCCGCGTGCCACGAGTCCGGGGAGGAATTCTGAATATGACGCGAAGACGAGGTCGTGATCTCCTGCACCGCTGGGAAGGAAACCCTGCTGTCACGCTCCAAGATATACCCTATCCGTGCAACACAGTGTTCAACGGCTGCCCCGCGAAGATGAACGGGGAGTACCTTCTGCTGATGCGAGTGGAAGGGCTGCGCGGATACTCGTTCTTCGCCTTAGCCCGAAGCGAAGATGGCCTGCATTTTGAGGTGGACGAGCGGCCGTGCATGCTGCCTGCCAAAGAGGGGCCGTTCGAACTCTGGGAGGAAAGCGGCATCGAGGACCCACGCGTGACGTTCATGGACGGATTCTATTACATCCTCTACACGGCTGTCGGCGGACACGGCCATTGCATCGCTCTGGCTCGGACGGTGGATTTTCAGACGTTCGAGCGGGTTGCGGTGGTCTCCGGGCCCGGCAACAAAGACGGAGTGCTCTTCCCCGAGAAAATCAACGGCCTGTACGCGCGACTGGACCGTCCGATCGGTTACGACATCGGAAGCATCTGGGTTTCTTATTCGCCGGACCTGCTCCACTGGGGGCGAAGCGAACTGGTCATGACACCCCGCGCGAGGTACTGGGACTCGTTCCGCATCGGCGCCTCAGCTCCCCCCATTCGGACAGAACGTGGCTGGCTGGAACTCTACCACGGTGTGAAGATGACATCTTCGGGACCGGTGTACCGCCTGGGCACGGCGATGCTGGACATCGAGAACCCCGCCAAGGTTCTCGGGCGGTGTCTGGAACCGGTGCTTTCTCCGCGAGAGGAGTACGAGCGAGTCGGGGACGTCGGCAACGTGGTCTTCGGCGGGGGAGCTATCGTCGAGCCGGACGGGGAAACGAAAGTCTATTACGGCGCCGCCGACACCTCCATCTGCGTGGCGATAGGCCACATTGATAAGCTGATTGAATCCTCGTTCCAGACCGAGGGACCTTAGTACAGCCTTTCGCAAATGCGGCTACGAACCATGGACGACAGCCCGCACGGGGAGGGCCAATCTCGACCGCCAAATCCGGTCAATCCTGTAATCCTGTCAGAAAAATACGTCACCGAATTTATGAATCAGAGCACTTAGAGGGGGTTGTCCTATTCCTTCCCCTTCGCTTCGTGTGCAAGCTCGGCATATTTTTTGGCGAGATCCGCAACGGCATTGTCGCTTTGATCAACGTGGAGCTCGAGCCACGGTCCCTCGATGCCGCGTTTGGCGACGAGAATGCCCGCCGCCAGACGCCCCCGGTGATCGCCCCCGGCGCCGTCGCCCGCAACCAGGGACGCCATCAGCCGGTCGGCGATACTACCTTTTGTCTCCTCATACGCCTTGCTCATCGCCACGATGACCTCACGACCGACCAGAGTATTCCCCTGGCACGAGTAGTACCGTCCGCTCATCGCCGCCCAGTAGAGGCTCCCCTCTTCTGCCTGCGAGGGATTGTGGTTGGCAACGCGACCGGTTATGTCAATAATGGCAAGCTGCCGCTGTTCTCTATGAGGGTCCGTGCGCAGAAGTTCGGACAGCACTTCCTCCGGGGCTTTTCCAGCCTCCAGGAGGTCGAGGGCACGTTCGCCCCATTCAGGGTTATGCCAGTGTTGTGTACAGAATGCGCCGATGTTGGACCGTACGTAGGGCACAATTTTGCCCACGGCCGGGTACTTGCTGGCCACCGCCGCCCCGCATTCCCCGCTCTGCGGATCGGCTGCGACAATGGAAAAGGTGCCTGTCGTGCCGTCATGAGGCGCCGTCGGCATCGCAGCGAAGGAGTTGGCGCGGGTCTCCTGTCTCTCGGACCGCGGCGAAGCCTGGAGTCCCGCGGAGCCGTAGTGCTCGGCAATTTCTTCGCGCGACAGAGGGCGGTCGTAGATGGCCGCCTCGTCAATTCTTCCTTCGAAGTTCGAGAAGTTGTCGTTGCGCCCGCCGACGAAAATCTGCTTGACGTCCGGCGCGCATGTGATTTCTGCTTCGCCAGAAATCTCCGAGGTTGTGCTGCCGTTCAGGTAAACGGTCACGTGCTCGCCCTCGCGCACGAGGACAATGTGATTCCAGGTTTTCGACTGAATCTCAGTCTTCCCGGCGAGGCTTTGGTTCCGCTCATTGCCATTGAAGAATACCAATTTGCCGGTCGCACTATGAGTGCCGCCGATTGCGAGATGGTCTCCCGGGGCGCCTTCGGCCCCATCGGCGCCTCGTGAGAACAAGTATCCGGTCACCGGTCTCGCGTCCACAGGCATCGCGTTGTAGAACCACATTTCGAGGGAGTACACAGGACCAAGGTCTTTTACTATCCCCTTCATGCGACCGCCGGCAAACTGCGGAGCGCGGTTGGTCTGCTTCGCACCCGAGCTGCCAGACAGTGCGGGCCCTTCCAGGTAGAAGGCAATGCCATCCTCGTATTCGCCCCTGTTCTGATTGCCCGTTGCGTCTTGAGCGTGCGGGCCCCTGAACTCCCCAAGCCGCCAGTATGCTATCGGCTTCGAAGCGAGAACAGCACGGGTGTAAGCAGAGTCAGATTCGACGGCTTTGCGGCGAACCTGCTCGGAGACTTCCTCGATCATCTCGAGCAGGGTCTCGACAATCTTTGGCTCTGCCTCGACTTCCAGTCCCGCGCTCCGGGCGGGCCAGGTCGTGTAACCGCCGAGCTTGTGCTGGTCCGGAGGAGGAATATACCCTTCGGCTCCGTTGGCAAGTTCCATCACGAATGTTGGAGTAAGAGGGCTTTGCGATTTGATTTTCAGTCCCGTGATGCCGAACACTTCACAGGGGATAGCGGCGATGCCGAGGTCACCGATGCGAAGCACCTGAAGCTTCAGTTCCCGGATCGGCTTCTCGACGAGGAAGAGCTGTTCCCGGGCGTAGATTTCGGGCAAGCTTGTCGGCTTTCGACCCTCGAGCCCCTTCACGACATCCTTCGCCCAAGTGAGGCGCTTATCATCCGGCAGTCGCATACGAAGCATTAACTTTTGCTCAGACATTGTTAGGGGCAGTCGCTCGTGATATTCGATTTTCTGATATGCCTCGTGGGTAATCTGCGCGATTTGTTGAGCATAGGTATCAATATCCATGGACTTCGGCGGCTGGCTATAGTCCATCCAATGTTGGTCGCCGCTTGTCCCCTGGGACATCGCAGCAACAAAGGGAGGGATCACCTTGTCTGCACCGGTGATCTCCGTGAACTTTCGCGCGAAGCGTCCATAGTAGTCCGCAGAGAGAGCCGCTGCCCCAAAATAGTGCATCGAGTAGTTCGCCAGGAGCGCGATGGGCCTTCCTCGGGCGGACTGAATGGAAAGCATCGAGATGTCTGGGTCTATGGGCCCTGCGGGCCCCAGAAAGTCCGGGTTCTGGTAGCCGGGATGCATCATCGCGCGGACAGTGCGCTCGCCGAAGGGGTCCGCCCGAATCCTGTCCGGGCGAAGAATCCAGCGTCGGCAGTTCGTGTGTTCTGGAACCTGAGCAACTGCCCAGCCGACGCGAGCCGGCTCCAGATTTCTTGCCGCAAGAGCAATCCCCTCGGCAATGCGTGCTGTGAGGAAACGCGGGTAATCGGGATCCGCGTCGCTGCCGAGGGCGCCCATGACCGAGGGCGCCGAATGCGTGTGGGTCGCTGAGATCAGGATGCGGTCGGTGCGGATGCCCGTCTTCTCGTGGGCAAGGCGTTTTGCTTCGTCCAGAAGGTCGCGAGGCATCAGGCAGTTGTCAACAACAACTATCGCCACCCGGCTGCTTCCGTCATCGAGAACCAGGCAGCGCGCGTGCAGGGGGTCATGTGCGCGGTCAGCGGTGTTCTCCTGGAATCCCCCGTTGACGATGACGGGGAACTTCTCCGGAGTGATGTCCACGGCAGCGGCGCCGGCAAGGAGACCCGCCGCTGGGGGTGAAGCGGGCACGGCGTTGTCGGGAATGCCCACTGTCGGGACAAAAAGCAGGATCATCGCTGCCGCGGTTCTGCGGAGACAGGAAAACATGCGCACGGCGAAACTCCCTTCGCGGTGTGTTCGAGGGGTTCTTGTCAGCTCTGAACGTTGCAGACGAGACTCCATGATACACCAATTCTCCGCGGAAGCGACCAACCTTTCCTCCCAGAAAACTTGGGCGTGAAAAGACCGTGCGTCGGCGAAAGAGGTGGCACGGGCTTCCAGCCCGTGAATCATGGGCAGGATGCCCATGCCACCCCAACGGCTGCCCCGTTTCCCCGCGACTCAAAGAAAAGGATTCTTGCAATTGGGGAGTGCTTCGACTACTGTTCTGGCGCGGAAGCGAAAGATAACGAGACCGCACTTCCCACAGACTGATTGCAACTTCGCGACAGGAATAAGACGGGAAGATGAAAGCTGCGTACTTAGTGGCCAAGCGTGTGTTCGAGATTCGTGACATTCCCACACCCCGAATCGAGAAGGATGGAGACGTGCTGGTGAAGCTCCAGGCTTCGGGCGTGTGCGGGTCCGATATTCACAATTACGTTGAAGGAAGAACCGGGGCTCTGGAAGTCAAGTTTCCGATGATCCCGGGGCACGAGTGCTCGGCCGTCGTCGAGAGAGTCGGCAAGGGTGTGTCGAAAGTCAAGCCCGGCGACCGGGTCGCGATCGAGCCGGCGGTCTCCTGCGGGAAGTGCGAGGAGTGCCTCACCGGCAGACAGAACCTGTGCAGAAAAGTGCGGTTCTTGTCGGTGCCCGGGGAGCTGGAAGGCGCCCTCAAGGAGTACATGGTCATCCCGGAAACAAACGTCATCCCTCTGCCGGATGACGTGACCTTCGAGGACGCGGTGGTGCTGGAGCCGTTATCCATCTGCGCCTATGGCGTCAAATTGTCGAACATCAAACCGGGTGACAGCATTGCCGTGTTGGGGTCGGGGCCCATCGGACTTCTGACGCTGGAGGTCGCCAACACTTGTGGAGCGGCGGTTTCCTTCGCCACGGACATCGTGAAAGAGCGCGTGGAAATGGCGTCGCGCCTCGGGGCTACGTATGCGTTTAATCCGCGCGAGACCGACGTCGTCCGCCAAATCCTCGACGCGACGCACGGGCGAGGTGTGGACCTCGCCTTCGAGTGCGCCGGAGAGCAGGATACCGTCACAGAGGGGTTAAAGGTTCTG
>JAUYEE010000049.1 GCA_030691545.1 bacterium
CAAGACCAGTGCGAGATAGGCGCGTCAGACGGATGTCCCCTCTTACCGGATAACCGCTTCGAGTCGAGAGCCTGAAAGTACCGGCGGGGACTCAGAAGCTCCGGGAAAGGCCCGAAGTGGATGGCGGAGAGGCTGGGATTCGAACCCAGGGGGCGCAAGGCGCCCAACGGTTTTCGAGACCGCCCCATTCGGCCACTCTGGCACCTCTCCGCATTTCGATTCAAAATCGCCGAAAAGTCCAGAGTCGAAGTTGTACCATATTGTGCCCGGTTGGTGCTGCTGCTGCTGCGCGCCGTCCTCGGTGTCTGCCGTCGCTTACCTCTGTCTCATAAACTCGGTCACGCATTCACGGATGAATCCGGGTCGTCGAGAAGCCCGGCTAAAGCCGGCTCCGGCCCACCAGGTTCGCCTCTCCCATACCACCGCCTGAAGACGGTGGCTAAAGGAGAATGCCGGCTGAAGCCCGGCAAGCCACAGCGTTATTTGGGCTAAGTCGCGGCGATGCGGACCGTCGTGTACGATACGTGACCGGATTTGCGAGAGCCTGTACTTACCCTTTCAGGATTTCCTTTTGCCCTCGCGAACCTTCTGGAAGAATTCGCTGAGAATCTGCGAGCATTCCTCCTGTCGTATGCCGGCCGTAACCTCGATGCTGTGATTCAGTTGCGGAATCGCAAGAAGGTTCCCGAGGGACTCGACGGCGCCGGCTTTTTCGTCCCTGGCGCCGTAACAAAGGCGCTTGATCCTCGAGAGCACCATCGCCCCGCAGCACATCATGCACGGCTCTACTGTAACGTAAATTGTGCAGAACTGCAACCGCCAGTTCTCGAGGTGCTCCTCGGCCTGCGTGATGGCAATCATCTCGGCGTGGGCCGTCGCGTCTCGAAGCAGTTCAACCTGGTTGTGGGCGCGGGCGATGATTCGGGGGTTTTCTCCGGGAGGCTCGTGCACGATCACGGCGCCAATGGGGACCTCTCCTTCCTCGAACGCCTTCACAGCCTCCTTCAGCGCTTCTGCCATGTAGAATTCATCGTTCTTTTGAATGCCGATAAGTCCCACCATCAGCTTTCACCGCAGAGGGCGCAGAGGTCGCAGAGAAAGATAGAGAGTGTGTTCAGCCAGTTCCAGTCGGCGCTCACTGCGTTCTCTGCGGTTGGAGGCTCCCTCTGCGCGCTTTATTCCGGCGACACCACGGTGTTGGCTCCTTCCGGCAGAATCGCCACCGAACGGATATTTCTATCTGCCACAATTCTCGCAAGCGCTTCCTGAACGTCCCCCACCGGTTGCAGTCCCATTTTCTCGACGTCTTTCTCCTCGAGGCCCGAATAGAGGTGAATGTCGCAGGCGGCTGCTTTTGCTTTCAAGGCCAGCGCCGTTCCGCCGTTCATCGTGTACATGCTCAGCAGCGCTTCGCGCATCGTCGCGGTGTCCGGATAATCGAACCACCTGAGAAAACTCTCGGAACCTATCCCGTCCTCACACCGCGCCAGGACAACGATTGTGCCCCCGGTTTTGACGAGAGCGAAGGCGTTGTCAATTGTCTTGTGAGCTTGTATGAGGTTAATATCTTTCGGGTATCCTCCGCAACTCGCAATGACAAGGTCGTACTTTTGCCCCCGCGGCACGCAGGTCCGCAGCACGAGCTCGCAGGCGAGGCGGTGACTTTCTTGCCAATCGCCGGCAAAGACGCCCGCCACTTTTTGCGCTTCGTTCAGGCACACGTTTAGCGAGAAGGAGGGGGGAGCCATGGCCACTGCCTCTGTCAGGTCGTCGTGCAACGGATGGTTGTCAAGGCGGGCTTTGAATCGCCGCATGGGCTCAAGCCTGCCGCCGGTTGCCTCGACAAAAATGCGGTGGTTGTGCAAAATCCCCTCTTCCGAGGCGAGTCCGGGGAAAATCATCTTGCGTCCTCCGCCGAACCCCGCGAAGTAGTGAACACCGACCCCGCCGAAAGTCACCGTCGCCACTGCCTCAAGGTATTTCCGGTTAAGGCGCACTTCTGTCCCTCGCCGCGTCCGGCCCAGGTAGAAAAGCTGAGGCGCGTCCCGGCAGTCGTGGTGAACGAGCCGAAGGCGCCGGAGCACTTCCTCGCCGTAGGTCCGGAGATTCTCTGCTTCCGAATGGCTCTTATGGGCGCCGTAAGCGACCAGCAGAACCATTCGCTTGTCCGGCACGCCGCTGGCGTTGAGGTAGTTCAAGAAGAGCGGCAGGAGCTCCGGGTAGAGGCACGAGCGGGTCTTGTCCGAAACGACAATTGCCACCTCTCCGTCGGCAGGCAAGGTATCTGTCAAGGCAGGGGAAGCGATCGGGTTTTGGAGTGCGGCGAGTATCGCTTCGTCGGGGCTGTCAACTGCTGGTAAGGGGGGCGGCTCGATGATTTGCGTAGTGAGGGAGTCGGGGATTGTCACCGGCAACTTGTCTTTTCCGTATTTCAGACTGACACGCATTGCATTACGCCTCAGAACAAAACCGTGATGCCCGCCAAGTGGTGTGCGTTCACCGCCTTCTCGATCCGCCGCCGAAGGTCCTCAAGGTAGCTTTCGCGTTCCGTCGGGTCGAAAAGCACACTGCGGTATCGCCCGAGAAACGCTGGATGATGTTCTCGCAACAATCCCTCGAGCGACGGCCATACTCCGGAGCGCACATTCAGTTTGTCAAAGTAGATGCGCTCGAGAGGAAGTCGGGACGCCTCCTTCAGGAGACTCCGGATATTCTCCGATGTATCCGAGAGAAAAGGCAAGAGGGGACCCACAAACAACCACACCCTCACCCCCTTTTCCGAGGCGGCTTTCAGAGCCTCAAACCGTTTCAGGGTAGGGGAGGCTGCTGGCTCGATGACTCGCCTCAGGCCTTCATCGAGGGTCGTAACGGTCATTCCGAGCTCCACGCGTTTGCTTCCGCCGAGGACATCCAGGTCTCTCACCACCAGCGCGTTCTTCGTCAGCACACTCACGTCATACCCGCCCGTGACCAGCAATCGCACACACTCGCGCGTCAGGCGGTACTTCTCCTCGAGAGGCTGCCATCCGTCGCAGACCGAACTGACCATCACGCTCCCGACGCGTGTGCGAGGCAACTGGCGAAGCAGAATCTCGACGACGTTTACCCTCACGTCCACGAATTCTCCCCACGGCTCCGTGTGTCCTGTGAACCTCCGCATGTATCTGGCATAGCAGTAGCGACAGCCGTGAGCACAACCCACGTAACAATTCAGTGCGTAGTCGGCGAGTCCCGACTGGCACAAAGCGGTCTTGCAGGCAATCTCTCGGACTTTCATCTCGGGAATAGATTATACCGAATGGATGGCGATGTCTCGGAGCATTTCCTGAGTCCGGGACGAACTCACGGGAGGATATGTTGCGCGGGGAGGATGCTGCATCGTATCCCGGTCAGTTTGTCGCCGGTGTACCTGAGAGAATAATCATCATAGTCGTAAAAACCGCTGACGGGGCATTCGAACGTCATGCGTTTGCGCACGTAGCCGCCGTTGATAAGAGTGTTGCGCAGAAACACCCCATTCGTTCCCCCGGTCAAAGGAGTTCCCGTCTCGATTTCATAAAGGTGGGATGCGTGCAGGATCACCCGCATGTTCTCGATGCAGAGGTTCGTGATTGTCTCGGTGCGCGCTTTCACAAAAGACGGAATAGCGATCGCCAGAAGCAACCCGATAATGGCTACAACAAGCATGATCTCGACAAGAGTGAAAGCCCTGTCCGGCTTTCCAATTCCTCCTCTGAATTCATTGTGAGCGACCATGCCTGTTGGACTCATGCTGTCCCCCGTTGCCTGCCCGCGTTCGCGCACAGGCGTGGAACTTGGCCCAAGACACCCTGCGTGCTTCCGTTCGGCGTCCATGCGAACGACCAGGGACGGTTTCCGGGGCCGCCTCTGGACTGCGCAGGGCACAAGAGGGCGTACGGTTTTTTCTAACTGATCCGCTGCGCCTGGGTACCCGCGTTTAAGAGATAGGGTTGCCTCTCCGCCTCACGGCCGTGTTCTCGTTGAGAACGGCCACGGACAGGCCCCTGCATCCTGCCGTTGGCAGTGAAGCATCCTGCGTGCCAAGTCGCCTTCTGGTCAATAGGATTGCCCAACCGGCGCATTCGCAATGGATTATCGTTGTCTCCTGCCCTTGCCTGATTTGACACCAGCCCCGTCCGTTTCTCAAGTGTGCAAAATCACTCCAGCGATTTCTCACTCTTGATACCTTTCGCTCCGAGCCAGGTAGACGCGACGTCTGAGGTGGCATGGGCATCTTGCCCATGATCCATTTGCCGCGCAGGTAAGCGGCTGCAAGCCACTTCTACGCAACGTCGCCAGCAGACCTGCAGTCTGCAACAGAGGAGTGGTCGCTTGCCAAGGGGAATGCCTCAAGATGCAGGCGAGACGCCTGCGCTACCCTTCTGCTCGGTCTGGGGCCTGTCGGAGAGCTCCCAGTAGATGAGGTTGAGTCCTTTGAGGGTCAGGTCGGGCTCGAGGGTTACGCCCAAATCGGCAAGGAGGGTCTGGAATGTCTCGCCGTGTCCGCCTGTGAGGACGATTCGGATGCCTCTTGAGAGTCCGAGCTCGTTCTTGAGTTTCTCGACGAGGCCCGAGATCAGCGAGGCGTATCCGTGCGTCAAGCCGGACCGGATTGCCGAGACCGTGTCCTTTCCCAGGACGGATTTCGTCGGTTGGGGGATAACGCGGGGAAGCAAAGCTGTTTTCTCATGAAGGGCATCAGCAGCCATTTCAATCCCCGGAACGATGATTCCCCCCAGGAATTTGCCTTCCCGGGATACGACGTCCAGGGTGATTGCTGTGCCGATATCCACGATAATCGTGTCCATCTCGTAGGTTTTCCAGGCAGCGAACGCATTTGCCAAGCGGTCGGAACCCACGCCGTCCGGGGGGCTACATGCGTTCACCAGACCAATCGGCGTGCGCCAGTCGAATAGAATCGGTTCCGCCCCGAATTTCTCCACGCTCAGTTTCGCCAGAATGGGGGTTAGCGACGGAACAACAGAGCAGATGACCACCGCCTCGATCCCGGTCGTTGGGGGGAGGGTTTCTTCCACCAGTCGCCAGTAATCTTCCACGCCGAAATGCTCATCCGAGGGCGCATCGAGGCGGAAAATCGGCTCCTTTTCCTCGAAGAATCCGAGCTTTATGGAGGTGTTGCCGATATCAATGGCAACGATCATGACTTATCACTCCCGGTGTGTTCGGCAGCCGCGTGTGGGCTTGCCATTTCTTGCCACTTTGCTCCAGAGTCGCCATTCGCCGTAACCGCCGCTCTGCCAAACAATTAGGTTCGAGAGCCTGCTTCGTATGCCGTGCAGTCTGGACCGGATGCCTCAAAAAAGTGGAAGCCGGGTGAAAGATTTTCATGGCGAAACAAAGGGGAATCTCGATGTAATATATTGCATACAAATCAGTTATCCCATGCAAGGATCGTGCACTTTGCGCTTGACAAGGGTGGGGACAAGTGGTAAAACCTGGCTTGTTGACCTAAAAAGTGGGGGAACTGCCCTGCGATGACCATGAACACGCCCACAAGAGCTTTCTACGGCCAGTACAGGCATTCGGTTGACGAAAAAGGCCGGGTGAGTATCCCGGCGGCGTTTCGCTATCTTCTGATGGGACAGCGAGGCAGCTTTTTCCTCAACCGAGGGTTCGAGGGCTGCATCATGGCCTACCCCGAGGAGAAATGGGGCCGAGTCGTCGAGCTGGTGAATTCGGTCCCACTCGACGATGAGAACATGCGATGGTTCAAGCGCCAGTTCTTCTCGGGGGCCAAGGAAGTGTCCACGGACCAGCAAGGGCGGGTTCTCCTTCCACAATTTCTGAAAGACCACGCCAAAATCACCGCCGAGGTAGTGGTCGTTGGTGTCGCCGACTACGTGGAAATCTGGGACGCGCCGACCTGGGACAAGTCTGTTGAAGAGAAAATGAGCACGTACGCCCGGTCGGCGGAGAAAGTGATTCAGTCGGCGATTGCAGGAAAAAGGCAAGTGCAGGAGGGTTTGCCGGGCGTGTGAGCCGGGCCGGAGCGATGCAGCGGTGGCCCCTTGCGATCGGAAAGTGTGCTGGGTGCCGTTTCGCAGTTGGCTCACAGATTCGCCTTTCATTCCTGAGTTTCTTTCTATTGTAACCGACCCTCCTGTTTTCGTCAAGTGTGCGCTTGCCCCGCCTTCGGCGGGGTTCCCCTCAAGGGTGGGGCGATGTGGAACACGTTCCGGTTCTTCTCGAAGAAGTCCTGGAGTTCCTGCGCTGCCTGCCGAGCGGGACATTCGTTGACTGCACGGTCGGGCTCGGCGGACACGCCCGAGCAATCCTGGAGCGGATTCGGCCCTCCGGCGGGTTGATAGCCATAGACGCGGATACCGAAGCGCTGCAGCAGGCGAGGAGCAACCTCGCCGCCTGGAAAGAGAAGGTCACGTATGTGCAGGCCAGTTACAGAAGGCTCAGCGAGACCCTTCAGCGTCTGGGTGTCCGGGACGTCGCTGGCATTTTGCTTGACCTGGGGATGTCGTCTGCTCAGGTGGAAAGTCCGTCGAGGGGCTTCTCTTTCTCGCGGCGCGGTCCGCTGGACATGAGATATGACCGTCGGCAGCCTCTCACGGCAGCCGACATCGTGAATCGCTATCCGGAGAAAGACCTCGTGAAAATCCTTCGGGAGTTCGGAGAGGAAAAGGCTGCTAAAAGAATCGCCGCGGCAATCGTTCGCCGTCGCGAGGAGTGGCCCCTCTCCACTACCGATGAGCTGGCGGAGCTCGTTGCTTCCGTGGCGCGTCCGCGTCCCGCCAGAGGCGGGATTCATCCGGCGACGAAAGCGTTTCAGGCGCTGCGAGTTGCCGTCAACGATGAGCTTGGGGCTCTGTCGGAGGCTCTCCCGCAGGCCATCGAGGTTCTTCGCCCGGGAGGCAGGCTGATTGTCCTGTCCTATCATTCGTTGGAGGACAGGATTGTGAAACAGACGTTCCGAGGGTTTGAGAAGGGGTGCGTTTGTCCGCCGTCGTTCCCGGTCTGCCGATGCGGTCGGGTGTCGGAGGTGGAGGTCCTGACAAGGAAGCCCATGCGGCCCTCGGAGGAAGAGATTCGCAGAAACCCGCGAAGCCGAAGCGCGAGGATGCGCGTGTGCGAAAGAAAAGAAAAAAGTTCATGACCTTTGCCGCCAAGGCGCGCAAGAAGCCACGCCTGAGCACCCGATTCATCGCGAAGTGGTCTGTTCTCGCGTTCTTAGTCATTGGGGCGGCGGTTCTCTACGTCTGGCAGAAAAACGTCATCATCACCCTGGGATACGACATCACGGGGCTGAAAAAGGAAATCCGGGAAGCGGGAGAAGAGGAATTGAAACTTCAGGTGAAGTTAGCCCCGCTTCATACGACTCAGTACCTGCTGAAAAAAGTGCAGGAAAAAGGGCTGGACTTCCAGGAGGTCCCTCAAACACGGCTAATCACGCTGGCGACACCTCCTCCTCTCGAGGAGATGCCAGCGATCCGTAGAGTCACTCACAACCCCCCTGCGGCGTCGGGGTCACTGGCGACACCTTCGGCCACGACGCCGCACCGCGAGAGTATCGTTTTGCAGCAGAAACGTTGAGATAGACAACCGCTTTCCGCGGCCCCTCGGGGGGCTGCCGGACAAAGCGCCAGATGACCTTGGGGTAAAAGGGAGGAAAACGAAGTCGGCCTTCGAGGGAAAAACCCAGGCAAAAACCCAAATCTTCGCTTCTCCGGGGCTTCATTTTCCTCCTTTTCATTTTTGAAATTTCTTCAGGGAGCCACTGGCTCGGGCAGGTAGCGCAGGCCCGCCGCGGCGGGCCTGCATCTCCTCGACTGCGGCCCCAAGTCGCACGTGGGCAGGGCCGAAAATCCGCAGGCGAGACGCCTGCGCTACGCAAGGCCCCTGTATTACGAGGGCACCTCGATGCTTAGTAGAGGCCACAGGATTCGTTCTGGACTGGTTCTGGTGGCATTCCTTCTGTGCTTCTCCGGCATTGTTGTGCGGCTCTTCAGTATTCAAGTCCTTCAACACGACTACTACGTTTCTCGGGGCAAGAGGATTTACGAGACGCGAGAGATCATCTATCCCAAGCGCGGCTCAGTCCTCGACAGAAACGGGAAAATCCTCGCTCTGAGCGAACCCACCCGGATTATCTGTGCCGACCTCCGGAAGGTCCAGGACCCTGAGAGCACGAGAGACCCGAACCTCCTCGCCTCCAGGCTCGCTGAAATCTTCGGCCTCAACAGCGGTGCGTTGCTGCG
>JAUYEE010000085.1 GCA_030691545.1 bacterium
GAGCGAGCGAAGAAGACGCTCCTCTGCCGCCTTGCGTGATACCTCATTCCTGGCCGCCTCCACGACCAACTGTTCGGCGCGAAGAAGCGGCCCCGCGTCCTTGCCGTGCTCGAACGTCTGCACAGCCTTCAGCGCCTCGTCGAGCTGTTCCATCGCGGCCACGAGGTTCGGCGGCGCCGTTTCCGCCGCCAGAACGAGTCCTGTGCAAAAGCAGCACAACGCGGCAATGATGAAATACAGGGTGTTCCGTTCTGTCTTTGGCATTTCTGTCAACTCCCTCGTGTGAAGATTCCTGATTCGGGCTTTTTGAGCTTCTTTCGTCGAGACTCTCCGTGTCATTGTACCCACGCAGGACTCAACGTCCAGAAGATAAAACGTAATTGTGGCGCGTCTGGCGAAGGACCTTGGAAGGAGAACTTGGCGGAGTGCGAATCGGCGACAACCTTGCGGGGCTGTGGGCATATTGAACCTTTATCGGATTTCCGCGCTGAAGCGCGTCCGCAACTCTCCAAAAGACAGCAGCTTGCGAGACCTCCCTTCAAGCCCCACGGGCCGAGAAACCGCACTTACTTGTTATCAGACGTTCGCGAAAAAAAGCTTCACCCTCCCCGGTGAAAGAGCTTGACTCGATCCCAGCAGCATCGCACCCTTGGACACGGCGGGGGGCTGCCTCTTGTGCCATCGCGTCCCGGCTTCACCGCATGGAGAAAACACTTGACGAAGCCCTGAGATTAGTGCGATCTTTGGATTAAGAAAGTGGGCTGCGGGTGATTCGCCGGTGAGGAAAGCCTTTTTATTCCTCACTCAGCAGCCTTTGTTCTCTGTCAGTTTGCTCGCTTAGCACACAAGGCAACCTTCTCAACGCAAGAAAGGAGGGTTATTATGCCACGCACGAGCTCTTCTCACCTCTCCGCCGTTCTTATCGTATTGTCCTTCGGGTTGGCCCTCGGTCTCGCAAATGCTGATGTTCAAACCGGTCTCGTGGGGCACTGGAAGTTTGACGACGGCCAGGGCACCACTCCTCAAGACAGCTCCGGCAACAACAACCACGGCGCCTTCTCGGGCGCTCCACAGTGGGTGGATGGCAGAATCGGAAAGGCTTTGCAGTTTGATGGAGTGGACGACTACGTGCGGGTGCCGCATACCGCGATCCTGACGGTGGACACCGAAGTCACTGTCGCCGCATGGATAAATACTTCAAGGCATAACAGTGCTGGCGGTGACTGGCAGGCGATTCTTGCAAAGTCAAACGATCCACGGTCGTACAGCTTTTATACTTATACGAGCGGGACACTGCATTTCAGCACAACCAGCGGCGGTGCGTATGTTGGTTCGAACAGCACCGGAACAGTGCCGCTCAATGAATGGGTACACGTTGCTGCAATGGTGGTCAATGGCGACCACAGGTATTATATCAATGGACAACCTGCTGGTGAGCTCGTAGCAGATATCGTCCTGCCAGGCTCCGCAGACACGGCCGATGTTCTTATCGCCATGAGTAATGAGACCGGCAACAATTTGCTTGGTATGATTGACGACGTCCGCATTTACAACCGGGCTTTGACGGCGGACGACATCCTGGAGTTGTACAATTGGGTCGGCGGGGCGAACGCGGGCAAGGACTTCAGGGTCTATGGCGGCGACCGGGTTAGCCTCTCGGGGAGCGGACCTCCCGATGCGACGAGCGTCACATGGCAGCAGATTGCCGGAACGCCAACGGTGACTCTGGAGAATACAGCGGATCCTTACGTTAAGGAATTCGACGCCCCGCAGTTGGAGGTTGGGACCATTCTTACGTTCAGGTTGTCGGTGGACGCCCCGAGCACCCAAGGGGTAACAACCGATGACGTTAACGTGATAATCACTGCCATCAACGCGCCCAAAATGGCCCCAGGCCCCGTGCGCGTCATGCCAGTGGACCTGGGAACCGCAGGGCTTGGGTTTCGGGCGATCTGGCCCACCCTCGTTGATGCGGAGCAGTATGACATCGGGCTGGAATTTGGCGGGTTAATCATCTGGCTGGAGACCATTGGCGTAAACACCTACGAGGTGAAAGGACTGACTGACGGACAGGCCCGAACCATCGCCATCCGCGGGAGGAACAAGCATGGCGCCTCGGACGCGCCCGCTTCAATAACCAAGGTCAGCTATGTCGGGATGCGCAACTTAGCTCGCCCGGCGTCCCTGGGCGGGAAATCCGAACCGAGCGGCTACGTCTATGCCATTTCGCACTACGCCATAGCCGGAATGAACAACATCACCTACGACGACACCAACGATAGCTGGAATGGCGCGTACAAGGCCGAAGATTACTGGGGCTACCTGTGGGCAAGTCCGCTGTTCTTCGACCACATTGCCTACTACACGGGCAGCATGTTCTGGGACGGTGGGTGGTTCCTCGACCTGAAGCTTCAGTACACTACCGACGGGACCACCTGGCTGGATGCGCCGATTGTCAAGATTGAGCCCGCATACGACTTCACAGATCAGCAGTCTGGCAAGAAAGCCTTGACCCGATACGACATTACCATGCCGACGCTGAGAGGGACCGGCATTCGGATCGCGGGCGCTCCCGGCGGCGCGGCATTCTTCACCTCGATTTCGGAGATGGAGGTCTTCGGGCTTCAGACTCAGGGCCCGCTCGTGGTTCAGGGAATTGACGCGGAGTATCCGGAGGGAGCAACAGCCCTTCTGAACGGAAGCCTGACCTTCTCGACGGCGGGACCCATTACGAGCTATCAGTGGACGGGGCCCGGCGGCATCACCATCACGAATCCGACGAGTGCCGTAGCGTCGTTCAAAGCTCCGAATGTGGCTGTGGACACGATGTACGTGTTCAGCCTGCAAGCAGGCGACGGCACCAACACCGGCACGGATGCGGACGTTCAGATTCTGGTGAAGAACGTGGTGACGACGGCGGTTGCCGGTGCGGACCAGTCGGTTCAGGAAGGCGGCACCGCGACCTTGGACGGGTCCGGCTCCCTGACAACGACCGGGAACATCACCTACCTGTGGACGCAGACCGGCGGGACGAATGTGGGCGTCACCGGAAAGACGACAGCGACGGTGAACTTCGCCGCTCCGACGGTCTGGGCGTACGAGGAACCGTTGACGTTCCGGCTCAACATCAACGACGGAGCGGGCGGCACGAGCAGCGACGAGGTGGTTGTTACCGTGCGCAATGCCCTCGCCTGGCCGGCGTATCCGGTGACATACCCCGCGACCACGTACTATATGCAGAACCTGTTGCATCTGGGGACG
>JAUYEE010000087.1 GCA_030691545.1 bacterium
GAGACCCGGTGAACGCGATCAGGGCCACATCCGGGTGGGATACCAGCGGGTCGCCGATTTCTCCGCCCGGCCCCGGCACGAAGTTCAGCACCCCCGGTGGCAGACCGGCTTCATTCAGAATATCCACCATAATCGCCCCGACGACTGGCGAATCGCCCGAGGGCTTGTACACCACTGTATTTCCCGCCACGAGCGCGGCTGTGGTCATTCCCGCCGAGATGGCCAGAGGGAAGTTCCACGGGGCGATGACCACGCAGACCCCTCGCGGTTCGTAGAAGTACTCATTCGTCTCGCCGGGGATATCCAACCGCAGGGGAACTTCCAACCGCAGCGCCTCGCGGGCGTAGTATTCCAAATAGTCAATTGATTCCGCCAGATCGGCGTCCGCCTCGACCCAGTTCTTGCCTTCTTCATAGACCTGCCACGCGGCAAGCTCGAGTTGGCGTCGCCGCATGGTCTCGCTCGCCTTCAGCACAACCCTCGCCCTTTCACGAGTCGGGGTGTGCCGCCAGGTCTCGAAAGCCTGCTTGGCCGCCGCAACGGCATCGCCGACATCCACGGTACTCGCTTTTGAAATGTGCCCGACCACCTGGCGGATGTGACTTGGATTGATGGACACCGACTTCTGGTCGGAGTAAATGCGCTTTCCGTTGATGACGAGAGAGTATTCCTTGCCGAGGCTCTCGCCAACCTGAGCCAGGGCTTCCTTCATCGCTTTTCTCGGCCCCTCCTGCGAGAAGTCCGCCAGCGGCAGGTTTTTGAACGGCACTTTGCCGTTCAGCACAGCCTCAATATCCGCTTCGCATCCTTTGATACGGCCTTTCCCTTTGGGGGCAGCAGGATTTGCCATAGGTTCCTCCTTTTAGCAGCCTACGATACAAGCCTTCTTTGCCGACGGTCGCCAACGCGGTCGTTCTCGCTCGGAGCCGCCGTCCCCCGCAAGAACCACGCGAGAGGGTCTCCTGGAGACTTCTGACGACTTCTCATTCTTCGTGCCCGCGAAGCATGCCACAACTGAATTTCGGCGTCAACGACTTTGCGGTTCCGGGCGGCTGCGTTCCATTGTCATAAGGAACCGTAATTGTTTCGGCGTCGTGTCAGGTTATTTCGCCCTTACAGGGCTCAGGGATGCTGTCTTCGGCCGAACCCAGGGCGTTGCCCTGGGCTAAGTTATTGCGCCCCGTTGGGGCTTACGAGGAGCCCGGGACAGGGATGCTGTCAGAAGAGACGACCCTTGTCGGCGGGACCGGCCCGAATCCCTGCCCCATGCGATGCCGTGGAAGGGCGCAATGTCGCGGCCGTGGCTGCCCGGCCAGAAACTGCGGTGAATCCCCCCGAAACGGAGGCTTTACTCTTCGCAGATTTTCGCTGTTGACTTTTGGCGCGATCTGAGCTAACCTGAAACAGAAACTGAGTATCCCCGCGAGATTGATTTTCTATAGCGTAAGGATGTGGTTTGTATGACGAAAGTTGAGGTTCGGCCCGGGCAGGATATCGGCAGCGCCCTGAAAGTCTTCAAGAAAAAGTGCGCTAAAGCCGGCATCATGAAAGAATTCAAGCGGGCACAGCGATTCGAAAAACCTTCCGAGAGAAGAAGAAAACAGGCGCGCGAGAGTCTTAAGCGCGCCCGGTTAGCCAGTTTGGAAGAACTCTAAGGGAATCGCTCGACAGGACCGCCAATTGTAATAAGCGCATTCCCTATGGATTGCGAGCGCTGACTGAGCGCCGGAAGAACTCTGGCGCCATAAAGGGTGGGATTTCTTCGTCGTTCGGGACCGCCATTCCAACCCTATCTGATCCCTTGTTCACAGGGCACAGCCTACGTTTTCTTGAGCTGGGCAAATGTCGGGGAAAGAAGTCTCGCGTCGCTGTCGCCGTCGAAAAGCACTCGCACAAACGTTTCCTCGTACCCCGCCTCAAGGCTGACCACCGTCCCCGGACCGAATGCGGGATGAACAACCCGATCGCCTTCGCGCAATTCCGGGATGGCGACGGCTTGACCCCTCCGCGGGACGATTTTTCTCGGCGGTCGAACTCCCCCCTCCTCGTCTTCACCTCCCCGCTCTTCCTCCGCTTCGAACATCTCTGAGACGAAACGAGACGGCTCGTTATCCATGAAAAGACCGTGCCGCAGCCGCCGTTCCGCGGAGGTCACGCAGAGAAACCTCTTTGCCCGGGTCATCCCCACGTAGCACAGGCGGCGTTCTTCTTCGAGCTTGTCGAGGTCCTCGAGCGAATTGACGTGAGGGAAGATGCCCTCCTCGAGTCCCACGATGATGACCGCGTCGAACTCCAGTCCCTTGCTGTTGTGGACGGTCATGAGGTTGACGCGGTTCTCCTTGTCCTCCCAGCGGTCAATGTCGGAGATGAGCGAGATTCGTTCGAGATAATCGCCAAGCCCCGCGTCCGGGTTTCCTTTCTCGAAAGTCTGCATCGTATCGAGGAGCTCATAGAGGTTGTCAATCCTGTCGTCGGCGTCGTCAGGAAACTCTTTTTTGAGCATCTCGAAATAGCCCAGTTTGTTGATGAGCTTTTCGGCGAGCTTGTGCGGCGCCAGCGATTCCACTTTTCCGCGGAATTCCTCGACGATTTCCACAAAGGACGAGACCGCTTTTCGGGCGGAAGTCGGAAGCCCCTCCAATAAACCCGCTTTTTGCGCGACCTCGTAGAGAGGAATTCGTTTCTCCCGGCTCGCGGCGACAAGTCTGTCAATCGTGGTTTTCCCGATGCCGCGTTTTGGAACGTTGATAACCCGCAATACGGCGATGCTGTCGCCCGGGGTAACAAGGATTCGCAGGTACGCCAGGATGTCCTTCACCTCTTTCCGCCCGTAGAAACCGGGGCCGCCAATAACCACGTATGGGATATCGTCGGCGCGAAGCGATTCCTCGATCGCCCGGGATTGCGCGTGGGTTCGATAAAATACGGCGATGTCCCGATGTTTCAGCTCGTTCTTCTCGACCAGGTGCTGAATCAACTCCGTCACCAGCTTCGCCTCTTCCTCGTGGTCGCGGGCGACGAACTGGAGTATCTCCTCTCCTTCGCCTATCTCCGACCAGAGGTTCTTCGTCGTGCGCCGGGAGTTGTGGCGGATCAAACAGTTCGCGGCCTGAAGGATGCGAGTCGTCGAACGGTAGTTCTGTTCCAGGACAACCTTCTTGGTCCCCGAGAAATCGTTCTCGAAATGGAGGATATTGCGAATATCCGAACCCCTCCAGCGGTAGATGGATTGATCCGGGTCGCCCACCACGCAGACGTTTCCGTGCTTGCCGGACAGCATCTTGATGAGACGGTACTGCGGCGCGTTTGTGTCCTGATATTCGTCCACAAGGAGGTAGAGATATTGCTCCTGATAGGACTCGAGAATCGCGGGATGCTCCTGAAAAAGCTTCAGGGGGAGAAGCAGAAGGTCGTCGAAATCCACCGCGTTATTTCGTTTCAGAATTTCATGGTAGGCGTCAAAGACCGCCTTCAGTTTCTTTTTATCGGAGGCGCTCCGGAACCCGGACAAACGGTGGGCCGCCACTTCATTCTTCAGATTGCTGATGGCAGCTCTCGCCTGCTGCGGAGAGAAGACGTCCTCCTTCATGTTGAGAGAATCGAGCGCATCCTTTACCGCCCGGAGCGAGTCGTCCTCGTCATAAATGACGAATCGCCCCGTGTAGCCGAGATGGCGAATCTCGTTGCGGAGAATCCTGGCGCCGAAGGAATGGAACGTGGAGACCAGAGGAGCGGCGTGGACGAGCGATTGCACTCGTTCCCTCATCTCGTCTGCCGCCTTATTAGTAAACGTCAAGCCCAGAATCCGGCTCGCGGGTATCCCCTGGTAGATCAGGTACGCCATCCGGAACGTGATGACGCGAGTCTTTCCACTTCCTGCTCCCGCGACGACCATCAGGGGCCCGTCGAGGCGCCGGACGGCTTCTAATTGCTGCGGATTCAGGTTCTTTTCAAAGACTTCTATCATCTTTCAAGTTCTTCTGATTCAGTCAGACGCAAGAAGGGAATCGCTGCCCGCCGGGAGGCTGCGGCCGGAGGCGGCTCAAGATTCCAGGCTGCCAATCAGGTCGGCGATGTCATCAATCTCGTGAGCTTCCATGTACTCGACAATTCCGTCAGAGATCGCCGCGGCAGCGTTCGGATGATAGAATGTTGCCGTGCCGACAGCGACAGCGGTTGCCCCGGTGATAAGGAACTCAATGGCATCTCCCGCAGTGGCAATTCCGCCCATGCCAATCACGGGCACTTTCACATTCTTGCAGACCTCCCAAACCATCCTCAGAGCCACGGGCTTGATCGCCGGACCCGACAAGCCGCCGGTGACGCCCCCAAGAATCGGCTTCCTTGTTTCGATATCCACCGCCAGCCCTGCGAATGTGTTGATGAGGGAAAGGGCGTCGCTTCCGGCGGCTTCGGCGACCCTCGCCATCTCGACGATGTCCGTCACGTTCGGCGACAATTTCGTAATGAGGGTCTTTCGGGTTGCCTTCCGCACTTCCGAGACCACTTCACGGAGCAGCTCGGCGCTCTTGCCGAAAGCCATCCCTCCCTTTTTCACGTTCGGGCAGGACACGTTCAGCTCGATCCCAGCGACGTTCTCCTCTGCATCGAGGATTCGCACGATTTCCACGTTCTCCTCGACGGAGCTCCCCGCGACATTCACAATGCAGGAGATTCTATGTTCCCGGAAGAAGGGTAGCTTCTCCCGCACGAACGCCTCGGCGCCGGGGTTCTGAAGCCCGATGGAATTGAGCATCCCCGCGGCGGTTTCGACAACTCGTGGCGGCGGATTCCCCTCCTTAGGCTTGAGGGTGATTCCTTTTGTGACGATGGCGCCAATTTCCGAGTAATCGAGAAGGTCCAGATACTCCTCACCGTACCCGAATGTTCCCGACGCCACCATCACGGGGCGACGCAGAACGATTGAGCCTATCTTCACTTCAGTCTTCATCGAAAAGAAGCTCCGCCGCGTTGAAAACGGGTCCCTCCGTGCACACTCGCTGGTAATGTACGCCGCCGTGTTCGTCTCGTGTCTCGCAGGCACAACTCATACATGCCCCCACACCGCACGCCATCCTCTCCTCGACGGACAACTCACACCGCACGCCACGCTCGCGCGTCAGGCGCGCCACAGTACGAAGCATCGGCTCCGGACCACAGGCATAAACGACCCGCCCGCTGTCCGAGGCTCCCTTCAACGATTCTCCAAGAAGGTCTGTCACCGGCCCCCTGTGGCCGGCTGTGCCGTCGTCCGTCGCGACCCGTACCTCAGCGCCCAAGTCCGTGAAACTATCCTGAAGACAGAGCGAACTCGCCGTCCTCGCTCCGAGAAGAACCGTCATCATCGCCGCGCGGCCCCGCTTCGTCAGTTCCGACGCGAGAAAAGGAAGCGGCGCAATTCCCATCCCCCCGCCGACCAGGATCGCACGCGACACGTCCTCAGACGAAAAACCCTTCCCCAGCGGGCCGATAACCTCAAGCGATGACCCCACCCTCGTCTCCGACAAGCTCCGGGTACCCTTGCCGACAACATTGAACAGCAACTCGATTCGGTCGCCGGAGACCTCGCAAAAACTGAACGGGCGGCTCAGCATGTGCTCCCACGCTGGCTCGAGAACCCGAACCATCAGAAACTGTCCGGGGCGCGCCTTCTCCGCGATTTCTCTGCATTCAAATCCGATTCGATAATATGTCTCCGAGATTCTCTCGTTCGATACGAGTTTTACATGTCTGCAATACACGCCACATGTCCTCCGAAGTCAGAGTGGACTCGTCTCAGATTCATAGTAAGAACTGTTCCCGCGAACGGCAATCATTTTCTCGGGGGTGTTGGCAGTTTGCAGGAAGAATGAGCCCGACCATCCTGCCCATCTGCGGGGCCTTCGCCAGCCCAAGCCTCACGGGCCGGGGGTGGGCATGAAATTAGGTTGACCCGGCAGAGAGGTCAGGGTAATATGTCAGCGGCGTTGGCACCTAAGCAGAGTGAGGGACTTATTGGAGGGAACAAACATGAGTTACGCAGCGGAAATCAGCAGAACGAATCCATCGTGTTTCGTATTTCTGATTGACCAGTCGGGCTCCATGGCTGACCGATGTGGCGCAGGGGAATCAAAGCGCAGCAAGGCGCAAGGGATCGCCGATGCGATCAACAAACTATTGCAGAATCTGGTCATAAAATGCGCGAAGTCCGACGGGATTCGTGATTACTACCACGTTGCTGTGATAGGGTACGGCGCGCAAGTGGGATCCGCCTTCACCGGCCCTCTTTCTGGGCGCGACTTGGTGCCCATTAGTGAGATTGCTGATAGGCCAGCGAGGATAGAAGAGCGGCGCAAAAAAGCGGATGACGGCGCAGGGGGGCTTATCGAGGAGTCCGTAAAATTCCCCGTGTGGTTTGATCCGGCTGCGAGCGGCGGCACACCCATGTGCGAGGCTCTCGCTCGGGCGCAGGCCCTTCTTGCCGCTTGGCTGAATGAGCATCCCTCTTGTTTCCCGCCGGTCGTAATCCACCTCACGGATGGGGAGGCGACCGACGGAGACCCTACCGTCCCGGCCGAAGCCCTCCGCGCACTCGCAAGCAACGATGGCGAAGTACTGCTCTTTAATGGGCACGTCTCATCGCACCGGGCCTCGCCCATCGAGTTTCCTGACGCGGAGGATACGTTACCGGATGAGTACGCGCGTCTCCTTTTCCGAATGTCGAGCTTCCTGCCAGACCACATTCGGGCCTTTGCGCAGCAGGAGGGGTACAATGTTTCCCCGAATACGCGCGGCTTCACTTTCAACGCGGATTTCGTGGCCGTGATTCGGTTCCTCGACATAGGCACGCGGCCGGCGAACCTGCGCTGAGCGGTCGCATGGTCATGAGGGCATTTGTTCAAGCGTTTTGTCTTCCTAAGGAGGGATCCTCCCCGGATGAGTACGAAGACGCGGTGGAGCCCGATGATGCGCTGGAGGAGCCGCTTGAGTGGGTTCGTAGCTGCGTGAGGTGCGCGGTGGCTGACGGGGCAGCGGAAAGCTCTTTCTCCGGGCTATGGGCGAGGCTATTAACGAAGGCATACGTGCGCGGCGCGGTGGAGCTCGGCCCGTTTCGGCAGAGCCTCCCGGACCTTCAACGCAGTTGGAGGTGCCTTGTGAAGTACCGGCCCGCGCCTTGGTATGTGGCAGAGAAGCTTAGAGTGGGCGCATTCTCGACAATCCTTGGTGTGTCGCTGGAGGAAGAAGACCGTGCGGGCGCGGGGAACTGGAGCTGCCTTGCCTTGGGCGACAGCTGTCTTTTCCAGGTGCGCGGGGAACAGTTGGTTTTCGCATGCCCGCTTAGTGCTTCGTCACAGTTTTCGTCGCGGCCTTTGTTGCTGTGCAGCGAGCCGGAAAGAAACCTGCGGGCACTCGACTCCATCAAGCAGTATGGTGGGCAGTGGCAATCCGACGACCGTTTTTTCCTGATGACAGATGCACTGGCATGTTGGTTTCTGGAGGGGCACGAGCGCGGGGTGTCGCCATGGCGTGCGCTACGTGACATAGGGACCCGCGATTTTTCTAAGGGGTTTCCTCAATGGATAAGGGAGCTGCGCACATCTGGGGCCTTGAAGAACGATGATGTGACCCTCCTCCGCATCGATATGGCGTAGGAACGGACGACCTATGAGCTGGCCTGCGATGTCAGACTACCTTGAGGCAGTCCAGAATCCGCGGACATGCTTCTTGGACCAGGAACTTCAGCGGGGCCGGCCGGGGTTGGATTCCAAGGGTCTGCCTCGGCCGATTACCGGCGGGTTCGCCAGTGTGTATGAGATGCATTGTGGGCCGAGGAAATGGGCCGTGAGGTGTTTCCTCAACGACTTTCCCGACCATCAAAGTCGCTATAACGAGATCTCGAAGCATCTTCGAGTCTCCGGGATACCGTACAAGGTGGACTTCGTGTTCCAGCAGCAAGGAATCAGGGTCCATGGAAAATGGTATCCTATCGTGAAGATGGAGTGGGTGGAGGGCAAACCCCTCAACGCCCACATAGAGGCCTTTCTCGGCGACCCTGTCGGTTTGCGGCGTCTTTCTGAAAACTGGCTCGAACTTTTGCGAAACCTGGCGGCAGCCAGAGTGGCGCATGGGGACCTCCAGCACGGCAACGTACTTGTGGCCAACGGCGCGTTGAGGCTCATCGATTACGACGGGATGTTTGTCCCGTCGCTCGGGGGCCTGCCAAGCCACGAGTGCGGTCATCCGTGCTATCAGCATCCAAACCGCCGAACCGGGGACTTCGGGCTGGAAATAGATCGTTTCTCCGCGCTCGCAATCTACGTGGCGATCCGGGCACTTATCGAGTGCCCCTCGCTCTGGCCCCAGTTCGACAACGGTGACAACATTCTGTTCCGGCGCGATGATTTCGTGAATCCGTCGCGGTCGGCCGTGTTTACGGCTCTGCGGCAGTTGACAGACGCCGGGACGGTCAAGTTGGCGATGGCGCTTTGGGCGGCATGCTCTGGTCCCGTGGATCGCGTGCCTACGATCGATAACGCCTCGCTCGCTGTCGATTTGCCGCTCTGGGTGGCGGACCGGATATTCGCAGCGAGGCCTGCCGAACAGCGCGCACCCCGGCACGTGTCCGCCTTCGTCTTCGACTTCACCGAGCTATGGCGCCGCCCTGGTCCCAGGAGTGAGATGAGGATTCGTCAAGAGCCTGTTTACGAGGAACGCACGCGCGAAGTCACACGAGAGGAAACATTCGAGCGCCGATGGGTTGGGTGGGGTCTCTATATAGCGATCCAAGCAGTTGCGCTGGCCATTAAACCAGAACTTTTGATCCTGACCCTGTGGCTGGCGACCGCGGTTCTTGGAGTGGGGAGAGGCCAAAGGACCGTGCCCTATAAGGAGACGTACAAGCATCAGGTGGGGACGAAGCCCGTGGAGGAGTGGGTGACAAACCATGTGCCGGGCCATCGGAGTCGGGTAACCTCCGTTTGTTTCTCGTCTGACGGGGCCATTCTCTACAGCGCGGGGCGCGACGGACACATCTACATCTGGGATCGCAATACTGGCGAGAGAAAGGCCGGCTTTATGGCACCAGTCGTTACCTCGATGATGGCGCGCGGCGCTCGTGACTTGGTAGCATCGTGCTGCAATCGAAATGTGTGCTTATGGGATTCCACGGGACATTGCGGCGGCAGGTATCCGGTAAAGGTCAAGTCGGTGTTGCACTCGGCCGCCACCACCAGTGACGGCCGGCTGATCGCCGCTGGGACAGGAATTGGGCGTATCTACGTATGGGATATGAAGGTTCCCAATGCGGTCCGCGTGCTCGCAGGACCCAGGAGGGTGGTTGTCTGTCTGGCCTTTCATCCCGATGGCCGGCACCTGATAGCGGGTTCCTCAGACATGGCTGTCCGCGTATGGGATGTGCACGGAGAGAAGTGTGTAGCTGTCCTCCACCGCCACACAGGGAAGGTGAACTGTGTCTCGCTTTCCCCAACAGGTGACATGGTCGCATCCGGGGCAAGCGACGGCGCAATCTTGCTTTGGGACTGGAAAACGCGACAGCCAATCCTGCGCGTTGCAGCGAAGTGCACGGAGGTTTTGTCGGTGCAGTTCACGCCCGACGGCGAGTACGTAATCTCAGGAGGCTCTGACGGAGTAATCCGGTGCTGGAACGTGCGCTCGGGACAGGAGTCCGGCCAGTTCCGAGCGCACAGCGGCCCCGTCCGTGGGGTTAGTCTCACTGGAGATGGAGCTTACTTTGCATCTTGCGGCGGCGAGGACTGCACCGTGCGCGTGTGGAAACGTCACCAGTAGCAGGCTGGCGCCATGGGGCCTCCGATCTTCCTGTCCCTCGCGCATTCTGGCAATGTGCGCCACGCGTCCCGCCCGTGGAGATTCATGGGCAAGATGCCCATGCCACTTCCGCACTCCGCGTCCTCTGCGTTCTCAGCGGGGAGTCCTCTTCCCTTTTCCTTGACAGGGGAGTGCCGTTTCGCTTAAAAACGTCTGATAAAGAGGGGCGTTTCTCGCGAGCCTGAGGCTCACGTGACTCGTACGCAGGGATTTAACGTCTAACTCGTTTTCCGCAACATAAAAAAGAAAGGGAAAGAGGCTATGGACGCGAAAAAGATTCATCGTCGCGAGTTCTTGAAGCGAACGGGCGCCGCGGCGGCGGGCGCCATGGCATTTCCTCACATCATGACTTCTTCTGCCCTCGGTGAAGGCGCGAGAGTTTCCCCGAGCAACCGCATCGTTATGGGAGCCATTGGCGTGGGGGACATGGGCACCGGCGATTTGCGCGATTTCATCAGCAGGAACGAAGTGCAGATGGTAGCCGTGTGCGACGTGGACAAGGCGCTGCGCGAGAGAGCCAAGAAGCTTTGTGACTCCCGTTATGGCAACAACGATTGCGCCGAGTACAACGATTTCCGAGAGGTTATTGCCCGGAACGATATTGACGCGGTCATGATTGCGACGCCCGACCACTGGCACACCATCCCCGCCATCATGGCGGCAAAGGCGAAGAAGGACATTCACTGCCAGAAGCCTCTCGCCTACACGATTGACGAGGGCAAGGCGATTGTCGCCGCAGTGAAGAAACACAACGTCGTCTGGCAGACGGGCAGCCAGCAGCGCTCGGACGGACGGTTCCGGTTTGCCTGCGAGTTAGCGCGCAACGGCTGCCTCGGCAAAATTCATACGGTGGAGGTTGGTCTCCCCAACACAAACAGTGTTCGGGGAGGGAGCATTGAGCCGACGGACCCCCCGGAAGGCTTTGATTACAACCGATGGCTCGGGCCGGCTCCCTGGGCGCCCTACACCCCGACACGCTGCCATTGGAACTTCCGCTGGATTCAGGATTACTCCGGCGGGCAGATTACGGACTGGGCGGGGCATCACTGCGACATCGCTCAGTGGGGGATGAACACCGAACGCACAGGCCCCGTCGAAATCGAAGGCACAGGCGTGTGGCCCAAGCACCTCCTCTTCAACACCATCGAGAACTGGCGATTCACCGCCAAGTTCAAGGAAGGATTTGTGATCGACGTGCGGGGCAGCTATCCGAACGGCCTTCGGTTCGTGGGAGAGAAAGGCTGGGTGTTTGTGGACCGCGGCAGAATTGACGCGGAGCCGAAGTCTGTCCTCGAGACGAAGTTCGGGCCGAACGACATCCGCCTCTACAAGAGCGACGACCACAAGGGGAATTTCTTAGAGTGCCTGAAGTCACGCAAGGAGACCATTGCGCCGGTGGACATCGCGCACCGCTCCATCGCCATCGGTCACCTCGGCGTTATCGCCATCAAGCTCGAACGAAAGGTCCTCTGGGATCCCGAAAAGGAGCAGTTCATCGGCGATCCGGGGGCGACCCATCTGTTGTCGCGCCAGATGCGCGGTGAATGGCAGAAGGTTTACATGGACGCCATGGCCTGAAGGGCCGCAGACGGCGGGCCTGGCTCCTCCGCACCCCGTCGCTGATGGCTGACGGATTCAGCATCTCGAGGCGAGAGGCGAGCGCTCTTCTCAGGAAGGCGATTTCCTCTCGCCTTCGTTTTCGCGCACGGCGCACCCTCGCGCGAAGATTCTGGGCACCTTCCGGGTTCTGGGGGCGTTTGCGCCCGTGAACGGGCAGGTCGCCATCGCTTCTTGAGTCGTAGCTCGTTGTGCGGTATTCTATTGCCCACAAATCTCGAACAACCACGTGAACTCCAACGGAATCCCTCGTGCAAAACAAGGAGGCGTGAATTATGAAGATGAATCGTCGTGAGTTTCTCACCCGATCCCTCGTTGGGGCAGGCGGGCTTTTGCTAATTCCTGGATTTGCAGCCGTTGCCGAGTCGCAAGGCAGAACCTTCGACCCCTACGAACTCGTCCCCCTCGGAAAGACAGGCATCAAACTCAGCCGCGTCGGCTTTGGGACCGGAATGAGCGGCGGCCGCAGACAGTCCAACCAGACCCGCCTCGGCAAGGACAAGTTCGAGTCCCTCCTCAAGGCCGCTTACGATCGTGGCGTCCGGTTGTTTGACTGCGCCGACCTGTACGGCACTCACCCCTATGTCGCATCCGCTCTCGCCAAAATGCCGCGAAAAGAATACGTCATTTCCACGAAAATCTGGTGGAGTCGCGGCGGGATTCCGGAAAGAGAGCGTCCCGATGCGGATGTGGTCGTCGAGCGATTTCTCAAGGAGTTGAAGACAGACTACATTGACGTCGTCCTTCTGCACTGCGTCTCCTCTGCGAAATGGCCCGAAGAGCTAAGCAAGCAAATGGAGATCCTCGAGAAACTGAAAAAGAAAGGGGTCGTGCGAGCGCATGGGGTCTCCTGCCATTCCCTGCAAGCCCTGAAAGCGGCCGCAGAGGAGCCCTGGGTTGACTCCGTCCATGCGCGCATCAACGCGTACGGGGCAAAGATGGACGCGCCGCCCGAGGAGATTGTCCCGGTCCTCAAGAAGCTCCATGAGGCGGGCAAGGGCGTTGTCGGCATGAAGCTCATCGGAGAAGGGACCTTCCGGGATTCCGACGAGAAGCGAGACACATCCGCTCGCTTTGTCCTCAACCTCGGCTGCGTGGACACGATGATCGTCGGCTTCGAGAAGGTCGGCGAAGTGGACGATTTCGCCGCGCGCGTCCGGAAAGTTCCTGGCGAGGTCAAGGGTAGCTGACGACGCGATAGAAACCCTGACGGTCGGACGGGATCGGCGTGGTAAAGGTGGTCTGAGTGAACGGCCCGGCAATCGTCGTCCAGGTCCCCATCAGGTCCGTCGTGTATTCCACCCAGTATTCGCGATTCCCAAAGTGGGTCCAGCTAACGCTTATATAGCCGGGACCTGGGGGCCAGGGCCCGGGCCCCGGAATCTCTTCCTGGACATAGCCAGAGACACGGATATTGTCCACGGCGAACCAGTAGTCGTACTCGTTGTCGTAGAAATGGAAGCGGAGTTGAATTCTCTTCCTATCGTATGCGGATAAGTCGAACTGCTCCGGGCCGCTCAACTCGGGCGGGTTCAACCCAGCCGGCACCAAGGACGTGTCGAGGTGCAACAGGTTCACCCAGTTGCTCCACCCCATCGCCGGGTCGGACGCGCGAATATCTACCTCCGCGATTTGGAGATGCTCCGGGTCCTCGTAGATGCGGTAGTTCCTGTCGAAGGTCAATCGCAGGCCGGTGCACCTCGTGCAGTCCACCTCCGGTGAGAGCATCTCCTCGTCCAGCAGAACACCGGCCCCGGAGAAATCGCTGTCGGAGATCATGTACTTGTTCTCCATGCCAGCGATGTTCGCGGGCTCGCACACCAACGGCGGTCCCTCGGTGTCCCACAGGGTCCAGGAACCCGCGCTGTTGGTCGTGTAGCCTCGTGTCCACTTGCCCACTGTCGGGCTGAACACGGCCGCAGTCGTCGTGTAGCTGTCGAAGTTGTCCTCCCAGATGGTCCGCCTCGCCGGATAGGCTGCATTCCACTGAACCGCCACCTTGTCGAAGTTGAGTTGTCCGGCCTCCAAGTGCACGGTCAGGGTATGTGCGCCGGTGGAAGTCTGTATCTCGTCCTCCATCAGCGCCCACGTAAAGACATGCCAGTCGCCCGTGCTGCAGGTCAGCTTGCCGACGAGCGTACCATCCCATTGCACCGAGAGCGTCCCGCCGCTCGGAGACGCCACGCGAAACTCTAATTTGATCCAGCCTGCTTGCGGAACATTGAACGTGTACTGATACCAACTTCCGGCGTCAATCGAGGTGATGCCGGTTTGGAACACGCCCGGATCGTCCGCCTCTTCCGCCGTCTCGATGGCAAGGCCGTCCGGCGTCGCGTTCGCGGGACGATAGGCGTTCGTTCCGCCTGTGTTCGGATGGTAGAAGTCAACGCCCTCGATCGCTGCGGGGCAATCCTGATAGCCAGGATACTGCCCTCCGCCATAGTTGAAATTCTCGGCCTCCCGAACCGCCATCGCTGGCACGGAAACCTGCGGCGTTGGACGAGACAACGGCCCCTCGACGGAGCTAACGTTCACTGCTGAGACCTTGTAGGCATAAAGGTCGCCCGGCACAACCCACTTGTCGGTATAGCTCGTGCGCCTTGTTGTGCCAATGAACTCGAATGGGTCGCCGTTGACGCTGCGATAGATGTTGTAGCTCTCGGTCCCCTCCGTCACCGGGGCGGTCCATCTGAGGTGAGCCGCCTGAAGCATCTCCAGTGCGAGACTCCGGGGTATCTTTGGGAACGGATAAATGACCCTATCTCCCAGTGTGTTTACGAACGTCTCCCCGGTCTTCAGGCTGCCCATGAAACGCAGCCCCTTGTTGGCCTCGCCAGCAACGGTCAGCGAATAGGTGATTACTCGGTGCTTAACGTCGGGTCCCGTCAGATTCCAGGCGAGACTCAGGCCGGAGACCGTCGCTCCTGGGGCATTCACGTTCCAATCCGTGATATCCCAATCCGTCATACCCATGCCGGGGCGGGCTTCTTCCCTGACGATGACGCTGTCCGGGATGCTCTCGGGGTTGACCTTGAGCCACAGCTCTACGTTGATGGGTTCGCCCGGGCTGTAGGATGGCGGAAGCCTTCGGACGACGTACGCATCCGGCAGGTCTAAGGTCGGGCCGAGAGAATATTGCAGGTCGGGGAAGGGCTGGTCGCTGCGGTCGGTGATGCCCGCCGCGAAGTGGCCGCCGCCTTCCGCTCTCACGGCGAAGGCCAGGGGGTTCGCACCCTCGTAAAGGGCGCAATCCTGTATCCGGTCCATCCCGCCGTCCGAGCCTCTGTGGTGAATTGTCCAGTACCCGTCTTTCCGCACGTCAATCTCGTCAGAGTAGCGCAAGTGTAGCCGCGCCAGCCGGAACTCCGGGCAGAGGATGTAGATATGATAGAAATGCTCGAATGCGCTCCCAGAGGAGATGAACATGCCGTCGTCGCTCTTGAACGGCGTCCAGACGAGGGGATTTCGGGTCACCCAGATGTCCGTGGTGGTGAAATCCCATTCGAGGCGCGGATAGGGTTCGGCATTATTCTGGGCAAGGAAGACTCCAGTGGCGGGGTAGTGGGAACAAACGATGCCGTCGTCTAACGTCTCGCCGAGATGGAGGATTTCCTTGAAGTAGCCGGGGCCGAGAGGGCGAGGCGGCCAGGCTGCGTAGTTGCGTACCGTAATGACGACCTCGTCCCGGCTCGTGCCTCCCGCCCCGTCATTCACCTCGAGCCGGAACGTCAATTCCTCCTCGTAATCGTAGATGAGCGGGGCAGTGAACCACACGCTGGCTGACGTGGCTCCGGTTACGCCGACGTCTGTCCCGGCAGTCTGAGTCCAGCGGTAGAAAATGTTGCCGGTCGTAGTCACGGAGCCAGTGCCGTCGAGCCAGACGTAGCTGCCCTCTTCGACCGACCGGTCCACCCCTGCCACCGCCGTCGTTCTCAGATTTATCACTATGATGCGGACGTCCTCATCGGCTCCCGTGAATACTCCATCGCTCGCCTCCAGCCTGAAGACCAGGAGCGTGTCCTCGTCCACAATCGGAGCCTGAAAGACGGCTACCTCGCCGGTCGGGTTGAAGAGCGTGACCGGCGGGCCGCTGACCTGCGTCCATGCATAGCTTATGATAGGGCCGATCATGGAGAATGTGAGGCTGCCGTCGAGGAGCGCGGTGCCTCCTTCCGGCACAACATCGTCCATCCCTTGAACCACCACAGTGCCCTGCTCGACAGAAGCAGCTTCAGGCGTTGAACAAGAGAGCGCTGCGAAAAGGATTGAACCGGCGATAAATTTGCGACTCGTCCTCATATTCATCACCCCCTGACATCATGCGTTCCGCGGGCCACCC
>JAUYEE010000111.1 GCA_030691545.1 bacterium
GTGGATGCCGCGCTCGGGGACGACGGGCGGGATGGAACGACGCCAACCCACACAGACGGGAGAGTCGGACCAACGGCCAGCATTATGGCGGCCGTCGGGTTAGCCCATGCTGGGGACCTCATCGAGGTTGCACCGGGCGAGTATTACGAGAGGGTTGATTTCCTGGGGAAGACGCTCCACCTCCGCGCCGCTGCCGGTCCAGGCTCGGCGACGATTGGCGCGTATTTCAGCGGACCGGCCATCAGGGTGACCTGGGACGAAGGGCCGGGGACAACCTTAGAGGGCTTCAGAATCGTGAACGGCTGGTCACGTTTTGGCGCAGGAATTCTCTGCCAGAGAGGCTCACTGGATGTCCAGCAATGCGCGATTATGAGGAACAGCGCCGGCTGCCAACCGGTGTGGGCGGAGAGCGGCGGCGGGGCAATAGCGTGTCTGGACTCAGAGGTCTCACTCATTCGCTGTGTATTGGAAAACAACATGTCAGAGCGATACGGCGCCGGCATCTGGTGCCTACGCTCGGGGTTGGTCGTATCGCAATGTACAATTGCCGGAAACGATTTCGACCCTCGTTTCTCCATGGCCGCAACGGGAACAATTCACTTCGAGAGCAGCAGCGCTCTAGTCACTCGATGCGTCATCTCGGGGAACGGTGCCGGTGGGACTTCGGCGCACGGCGTTTACGCTGTTGATTCGTCCCTCACTATGACCGAGAGCCTCGTCGCGCGGAATGGCAGCGGCTCTCGCTATGCGCCAGCTATAGGCTGCAAAGGTAGAAGCGATGTCCGAGTCGCGAACTGCACGTTCTTTCAGAACTCAACAGGAGGCGGCGCGGTAGCAGCGTTCGGCGCAATCCCGGAGATAGCTAATTGCATTTTCGTCGGGAATGGCCCGTCCAATGTAAACCCGACTTTCTCTTGCGCGGACTGGGATGCGCCGGGGGAGGGGAACATTGTCGTCCAGGATCCGCTCTTCGTGGACCCGGCCGCCAATGATTTTCGGCTGCGCCCCGACTCCCCCTGCATTGATGTGGGGAGCTTAGCAGCAGCTTTGTGCCTACAACTTTCCCTCACCGAACAGGGTGCCGCATTATCATGGCAAATCGGCCAGGATCTTAATGGGAATCCGCGACTTTCGGGACAAGGCGTTGACATGGGGGCGTACGAGTATCAGAGCGCTCCGCCGACCTTCCTGATCGAGAGTTCGAGCGATTTGATGGAATGGGTACAGGGGGGCACGACGAGCGGGCTTGAGTGGCTTGACGATGCCGCTGCGGCATTCGGACGACAGTTCTACCGCCTGCGGCTTTTGCCCTAACGGACGACTCGCGCTGCCGTGGTGGATAAGATTCTTGAGACAGGGTCGGCGGGGTCAGTAACGTCGTAAGTAGGGAAGTCACGGCAGAACCCGCGCTGCCAGAATCCTGTCTATCCCGCAATCCTGTCAACAAATATCCCAGGGCAATTCGGGGCGCCGACCGACAGGCGCGCCATTCACACGTCGAGGACGAGGGCGGTCTCGTCGCAGTCGGGGAACTTGTGGCAGCGGATGCATTCCGCCCAGATTTTCCGCGGAAGGTCTTCCTTGTCGCAAAGGTGGAAGCCGTGCCTCTCAAAGAACGCGGGGACGTAGGTCAATGCGAAGAGTCGCTTGATGCCCAGGTCTTTCGCTTCGCGGATGCAACGTTTCAAGAGGCGCGTCCCGATTCCGGCGCCGTGCTCCTTCTCCGCGACGGCGAGGGAGCGGACCTCGGCGAGGTCCTCCCAGTTGACATGCAGAGCGGCGCAGGCGATCACTTCACCGTTTTTCTCGCCCACCCAGTAATCCCGAAGGCACTCGTAGATTTCCTGGAGGGATCGCGGGAGCATGAGGTTACGCGAGGCGTAGAAGGTAATCAGCTCACGGATTTTCGGGACGTCGCTGATCTTTGCCCTTCGAATGCGGCAACGTTCGGTCTGTTTCTTGACACGTGCTGAGTCGGGCATGTTTCCTCACGAGGATGAATTGCTGGAATTAGTATTGCATGGGGGGAATGAAATAGCAAACTGTTTGACAAGGCCCGAGCGTTGCGGGCGCCGGCCCGTCCCTGCCGCGCATGTTTGGCAGGGAGTCGCCGTGGTGTACGTGCTGCAGTGTACAGTTTTCCGGGAGGGGGCCAGAGAGAGCGTCCTGAGAGCGTGCTCGTAATGTCTGCTTAGACGGGGACTGGAACAACGGAAGGCACGGCAAAAATGAGTTGACAGGCGCGCGCCTTTCGATTAGGTTTGGAAAAACGTACATCAGAATACGATAGGAAGACCATGGGGCTTGTTATCCGGAATCTGCTGGCGCTCCAGGAGGTGGACCTCCAGATGCTCTCCCTTGAGGAGGAGAGAGCGAAGCTCATCGAGTCCATAGAACTGCAGACAGCGGAAGTGGAGAGGGAGCGCGCGGAGGTCGTGGAACGGGAAGCCAGACTCAAGCGGATCAAGGTCGAAATCAAGAGCTCGGAAGCGGAATTGGCCGAGACGGGGGAGCACGTTCGGAAGTTTGAGGGGCAGCAGGTTCTCGTCAAAACCAACCAGGAATACAAAGCTCTCGACAAAGAAATCTACGAAGCCAAGGCTCGCCGGGCGCAGGTTGAGGATGCGCTTTTGGAGAAGATGGAGCAACTGGAGGAGGAGACCGAGGCGCTGCGGCAGTGCCGACAGAAGTTGGACAACGAGATTTCTGGGTTGGAGCGAGAAACCGGGGGCGCCGATGAGCAAGTTCGCCGGATCGAGGAACAGATCGCGGACCATCGAAAGAAACGGGCGGAGATCGCCAGCACGATAGAGCGTGTCCCCTTGAGCCTTTACGAACGCATCTTCCGCAACAAGAAAGGGGCGGCGCTGGCGCCCTTGGTGAACCGGGCGTGCCAGGGATGCCACCTGTCGGTACCGGCGGGAGTGGAAAGCGTGCTGCGACGGCACGCCTCCAATATCGTCACGTGCGAGAATTGCTCGCGCATCCTGTACGTCCCTGAACAAGAAGATGCGGAATGAGGCGCGTATTGACCGAGGGGGCGCTCAATGGTAGACTATTCCATAAAATTTGGCTGATAACCGGTCAATAGACTGTTGCAGAAAAGCGGGCTGGATAGTCGCTCTTTCTTCCGGCGCGGGCCGCGACGATGAGCGGCCTGTCGCGGGAGGAGGGGGAGGAAAGTCCGAACTCCATAGAGCAGGGTGCTGGGTAACGCCCAGGAGCCGCAAGGCTACGGAAAGTGCCACAGAAAACATACCGCCCCGATTCGTCGGGGTAAGGGTGAAAAGGCGAGGTAAGAGCTCACCGCTCTGATGGCGACATCGGAGGCAGGGTAAACCCCACCTGGAGCAAGGCCAAATAGAGGACCATGAGGCTGCTCGCTCCGTCCCGGGTTGGCCGCTCGAGCTGAACGGAGACGTTCAGCCCAGAAAAATGACTATCCGTGTCCGAAAGGTCAAATTGGCTTTTCGGGCCCGACAAAATTCGGCTTATAGGCCCGCTTTTCTGCGGTTGAGTTATGAAGCCCGGACCCGCTGCGCGTGAAGCGGCCGCACGCGGGCGCCTGACCTACCGCGGCCGGAGTTGGAGCCCAAAGGCTCCTGACGCAATGAATTTGCCTTGGAGGCCGTGAGTGTCCAGGGCAGCCGGCGGGGTGACAACTGTCCGGCGGTTCCGGGCGCCTTGTGATGAGGGCGCAGTTGCCCGGGTGGAAAACCGGGCATTTTTGTAGTGGGCGGCCCTCGCGGCCAGCTCACACGTCAGGAAAAGCCGACGCGACGGCAGGGTCGCCGCCGAGATTCTTGTGAACCACCGTAGGAGAGGAGGATTGACTTGAGAAGAGTTCTGGCGGGTTTGCTGCTGGTCAGCATTCTGGCGACAGTGTGTCTTTTGATGGCTCCTGGAGAACCGACAACACCCCAGGCGGACACAGCGGCGAAAGGAAACACCGTTCAAAAAAGCGAAACGCGGTCCGGCGCCACCTGGACATGGTTGTTGTGGGGCGTCGCCCCGATTGGCTCGGCCCTCGGCCTGGTGTATGCGTGGAAGTTCTACCACTGGGTCATGCGCAAGGAAGAAGGCACCGAGAAGATGATTGAAATCGCCAGGTACGTGCGAGAAGGGGCGAGGGCCTACATCAAGAGGCAGTACAAGACTGTTGCCATGTTTTTCGTGTGCGCGTTCCTGTTCCTTTTCATTCTGGCGTGGGTGCTTCATGTGCAGCACAAGCTCGTCCCGTTCGCTTTTTTGACCGGCGGCTTCTTCTCCGGTCTTTGCGGCTACCTCGGCATGAAGACCTCTACGAACGCCTCCGCGAGGACAGCGAATGCCGCGATGACTTCTCTCAACAGCGGGCTTCAAGTCGCCCTCCGCAGCGGCGCGGTCATGGGGCTGATTTGCGTGGGTCTGGGACTGTTTGACATCTGCGGTTGGTTTGCCATCTTGCAGGCGAGCGGTGTCTCTTTGAAGGAAACGACCGTGGTAATGCTCTGCTTCAGCATGGGCGCGAGCTCTCAGGCACTCTTCGCGCGTGTCGGAGGCGGAATCTTCACGAAAGCCGCAGACGTGGGCGCCGACCTCGTCGGAAAAGTCGAGGCCGGAATACCCGAGGACGACCCGCGCAACCCCGCAACAATCGCCGATAACGTCGGAGACAACGTCGGAGACGTCGCGGGAATGGGGGCGGACCTTTACGAGTCGTATTGCGGCTCCATTCTTGCCACAGCGGCCCTGGGAGCAGCAGCCTTCGCAGCACGTCCCGAATTCGCCTTCAAATCGGTTGTGGCTCCGATGGTCATGGCGGGGATAGGAACAATCCTATCTGTTGTGGGCATCTTCGCAGTGCGGGCGAGCGAAGAAGCGACTCAAAAGAACCTCATCCGCGCCCTCGCGAGAGGAGTGAACCTCAGCGCCCTGGGCATTCTTGTCTTCGGATTTGTGCTTCTGCTGGCATTGTTCGGTTGGAAGGTAGGCATCGGAGTATGGGGCGCTGTCGCCACCGGGCTAATCGTCGGGATAATCATCGGCAAGTCTTCGGAATACTACACTTCCGCCGACTTCAAGCCGACCCAGGCCGTCGCAGGACAATCTCAGACCGGCCCCGCGACTGTCATCATAGCGGGCATTTCCACGGGGATGCTCTCGACGGGCTTGCCGGTCATCGCAACAGGCCTGGGGACGATTTTGAGTTTCGCTTTCGCGGGCGGCTTCACCGATCCTGCAATGGGTCTTTACGGGATTGGAATCGCAGCCGTGGGAATGCTCTCGACTCTTGGGATAACTCTTGCTACCGACGCTTACGGCCCCGTCGCTGACAACGCCGGCGGGAATGCGGAGATGAGCGGCCTCGGCCCGGAAGTCCGCCGCCGCACCGACGCCCTGGATGCGCTCGGAAACACCACCGCCGCAACCGGGAAGGGGTTTGCCATCGGTTCCGCGGCGCTAACCGCCCTTGCTCTTCTCGCCGCGTACGTCGAGGAAATACGCGCGGGACTCGAGAGAATTGGGCGCACGACGATCGCTGTCGCGGGAAAAGCCGTCAATGTCACCCAGGCGTCTCTCTCGGACTTCATGGAGTACTATCAGGTCAACCTCATGAACCCGAAGGTCCTCGTCGGTCTTTTCTTCGGAAGCGTCCTGGCGTTCGTCTTCTGTGCTCTGGCGATGAGAGCCGTCGGCAGAGCCGCAAGCAAAATGGTCAACGAAGTCAGACGCCAGTTCAAGGAAATGCCCGGAATCATGACGGGCGAGACCAAGCCCGACTACGCCGCTTGCGTTACGATAAGCACCATCGCCGCTCAGAAGGAAATGATTTTCCCGTCGCTGATGGCGATCATCTCACCGATTATCATCGGGCTTCTCCTCGGAGTCGCGGGGGTGATGGGGCTTCTGGCGGGAGGACTCGCCAGTGGCTTCGTACTCGCTATTTTCATGGCGAACTCCGGCGGCTCGTGGGACAACGCGAAAAAATCCATCGAGGGCGGACTATACGGCGGCAAGAAATCCGACGCCCACAAAGCGAGCGTCGTCGGAGACACCGTTGGCGACCCCTTCAAGGATACTTCCGGCCCTTCGCTCAACATTTTGATTAAGCTCATGAGCATGGTCAGCGTCGTCGTGGCCGGGCTGATCGTCAAGTATTCGCCCGTGATTCAGAAGTTTCTCGGCATGGGCGAGCGATGACCTCGCCCGGCGAGGAATCGGAGCGGATCTGCTCTTCTCATTTGTTGTGCAGCGTCGTCAGACGCATGCCGGAGGGGGTGCTATGGAGAAGGTCAACGAAAGCGAAAAGGAATTTCGTTTTGGCGACAGCGGCCCGAAATACCTCTTTCGCGGGCCGAAGCACGAATGGGGAGTAATCGTCTTTCATCCCGGGCAGGAACTCGGCTCCCATTATCACGACGAGGTCGAGGAGACGTTCTACTTCCTCGCGGGCGAGCCGAAGATGATCGTTGATGGCGTCGAGCATCGCGTCAAGACCGGCGATGCCTTCCGCATCGAGCCAAAAGAAAAACACAACATCCTCAACGACACCGACTCCCCCACCCGCATCATCTTCATCAAATGCCCTTATCTGCCCAAGGATAAGAAAGAAGCCTGAACGCGTAAGGCAGATTGGGGTCGGCCGCAACCGCCGAGCGTGATGAGCGCGCGACCCGCTGGGTTCTTCTCATCAGGAAAGAACGCGGATTCTACCCAACGGGGATCGAATCGCTGACTTCGTTTTGTTTGGCGACGAGGACGGGGATGTGGCTCATGCGGGCTTTTGCGAGGTGTTTCTCGACGGTGCTCTTGGCAAGGGCGGGGGTGTTGCAGTCGCGGCTAACGTGCGCGAGAACGACTGTCCTGAGACCTTCGTGAGCAATCTCGGCGACAAGCCGTCCGGCGTTCTCGTTGGAGAGATGCCCGCTTCTCCCTAAGATGCGCTGCTTGAGCGACCACGGGCGATGGAGGTTATTCTTCAGAAGACCCTCGTCGTGATTTGCCTCGATGATAACGCAGTTAGAGTCTTTCATTCTCTCCCGAACAAGCGAAGTGACGCACCCCAGGTCTGTCGCCACGGCGATTTTCAACCCGTTGCACAGTATCTCGAAGCCGACCGGGTCAATCGCGTCGTGCACGACTGAAAACGGGTTAATGGTTACATCTCCGATCGAGAACGGGTCGCCGTTTGAAAAAAGGCGAAGCCCCTCCGGCAGAAAGCCGCAAGCCTGGTTCATGGCTTCAGCCGTCTGGCGGTTTGCGTAGCAGGAGATATTCCGGTGGTAATTGAGGAACTTGAGTCCGCGAATGTGGTCGCTGTGCTCGTGGCTGACAAGGACGGCGTGGATGTCCGCGGGGTTGGCGCCTATCTGTTCGAGTCGCTGCGACAACTGCCTCGGACCGAAGCCGATGTCAATCAGAAGCCGAGTCTCTCCGGTTGAAAGGTAAATGGCGTTTCCGGCGCTTCCGCTTCCCAGCACCCACAATTCCGTCATGGCTTTCGACTCTCAGGGGACTGATTAGAACGTTCCTCAAGTGAGTGTAGCCGAGGGGATTCTCCCTGTCAAAACAAAGTTGCCGCGGGCGCCGCGGGAGCCTCGCCAGGGTGAGGACTTGGCGCCGTGTGCGTCTTGAAGCCGGGCAGCCGGTCTGCTATACTTTCTCTTGGAAATCCAATGAGAAAAGGTAGGTGTGGCTGAGGCGGGAGCGTTTTCCGGAGGCGCCGCGAAGAAGACGCTGTTCATAAAAGGTCGGAACGAAAAATGTTGACGTGGTTGGTCAAGAAAACCATCGGAACGAAAAATGACCGAGAGCTGAAGAGGCTCCGCAAGGTCGTTGAGCAAATCAACGCCAAACAAGTGGAGTACCAACACCTCTCGGACGAAGACCTGCGCGCCAAAACGGCGGAATTCAAGGAGCGGATTCGGCCCCATGTTGAAGCCTTGCAGGCGAAGGAGAGTGAGGTGCAGTTCCTCTCTCGCCAGGAACGAAGGGAGGCGACTCGCCCGTTCCGGGATGCACTGAACTCGGCCCTGGAGGGGGTTCTCGTGGAGGCGTTCGCCGCGGTGAAGAATGTCTGCCGGAGACTGGTGGACCGAAAGACAATCCTCGACGTGTGCGGGCATCCGGTGAAATGGGTCGAGGTCCCGTACGACGTGCAGTTGATGGGGGCGATTGCCCTGCACGAGGGGAAGATCACTGAAATGGCAACAGGCGAGGGGAAGACGCTCGTGGCGACGATGCCGCTGTACCTCAACTCGCTGACCGGATACAACGTGAACCTGGTGACGGTGAACGATTATCTCGCGCGAAGGGATGCCCAGTGGATGGGCAAAATCTACGAGTTTCTCGGCGTGAGGGTGGGGTGCCTTCAGAACCCGATGGGGAATGAGGAGCGAAGAGAGGTTTACGGCTGTGACATCACGTACGGGACGAATAGCGAATTTGGTTTCGATTACCTTCGAGATAACGGCATGGCCACCCAGCCCGACGAGCAGGTGCAGCGGGGGCATTTCTACGCGATCATTGACGAGGTGGACAGCATTTTGATTGACGAAGCGAGGACGCCGTTGATTATCACGGCTCCGGTGAGCAGCACGACGCAGAAATTCGCGCGGCTCAAACCGCAGGTGGAGGAGCTCGCCCGCAAACAGACACTGCTCTGCAACCGCTCAGTCAAAGAGGCCAAGGACCTGCTCGAGAACCCCGAAATGCAAAGGGAAGCGGGGACAAAGCTATACCAGGTCTCAAAAGGGTCGCCGAAAAATCGGCAGCTCATGAAGATGTTGGAAGAGCCGGACATCCGGCGGCTTCTCGACAAAGTCTCTATGGAGTTGTTGAGCGACTCGCGGAAAGAGGAGGCGGAGGTTGTCCGCGAGGAACTCTACTATGTGATAGACGAACGGGGGCATGAGGTGGACCTCACGGAGAAGGGGCGGCTGTTCCTCTCGCCGGATGACCCGGAGGCGTTTGTTCTTCCGGACATGATTACGGCGTATCAGGAGATAGATGAGGAGCGCGGTCTGCCGGATGACGAGAAAATACGAAAGAAGAGGCGCCTGGACGAGGATTTCTCGCACAAAAGCGAGACGCTGCACAACCTCTCGCAGCTTCTGCGGGGTTACTCGCTGTTCGAGAAGGATGTGGAGTACGTAGTCCAGGACAACCGGGTGATTATCGTAGATGAGTTCACGGGGCGGTTGCTGCCGGGGCGACGATACAGCGACGGGCTGCACCAGGCTTTGGAGGCGAAGGAAGGAGTCAGCATTCAGAATGAGACGCAGACCTTCGCCACGATTACGATTCAGAATTATTTCCGGCTGTACGACAGGCTCGCGGGAATGACCGGGACGGCAGAGACAGAGGCGAACGAGTTTCATGAGATTTACCATCTGGACGTGGTGGTCATCCCTACGAATAAACCGGTGCGTCGAGTGGATACGAACGATGCCATCTACAAGACGAAGCGGGAGAAATACGCAGCGCTTGTGGAAGAGGTGGCGAGATGGCACGCGGTAGGCAGGCCGATGCTCATCGGGACAATTTCGGTGGACACGTCCGAGGTTCTGAGCCGGTATCTCCGGAGGCAGGGGATTCCTCACTCGGTCCTGAATGCAAAGTACCACGAGAAGGAAGCGGAGATTATCACTCGAGCGGGGCAGGCGGGGGCCGTCACCATCGCCACGAACATGGCGGGTCGCGGCACGGACATCAAGCTGGGTGCGGAGGTCGTCAAGTGCAACACGTGCCTCATCAAACCGGAAAATGGGGATATTCCTCCCGAGCAGAAGGAGGAACATAAGAACTGCCCTAAGGAAGCCGATTGCGGGCTGTATGTCATCGGAACGGAGCGCCACGAGGCGAGACGAATAGACCGGCAGCTCCGCGGACGCTGTGCGAGGCAGGGCGACCCGGGCGGGAGCAAGTTCTTCATCTCGTTAGAGGACGACCTGATGAGGTTGTTCGGGTCGGACCGCATTGCACGGATTATGACGCGGGTGGGGCTGGAAGAAGGGCAGGAGTTGTCGCACCCGCTCCTGAATAAATCCATCGGGAGCGCGCAGAAGCGAGTCGAGCAGAGGAACTTCGCCATCCGTAGGCACACCCTCGAGTACGACGACGTAATGAACAAGCAGAGGGAGATCATCTATGACTACCGAAGCCGCATCTTGAAGGATGAGAACCTCTCGGAGTTGCTTTTCGAGTTTATCAATGAACTTCTCGATGAGACGCTCGACCTATACCTCGTTCCGCCCGATCGTCCGGAAGAGTGGGATGCGGACTCTGTCGTTCGCTGGATTAACACCACGTTCCCAGCGAGAGTTTCCGCACGGGACCTTTCCGGCGAAGGGATGACCAGGGAACAAGCCCGCAAGATTACTTTCGACAAGATCGAGCAGAGCTACGACCTCAAGGAAAAGATCGAGGGGCCGGACCGAATGAACGAGCTGGTTCGGTTCGTGATGCTCTCGACGCTCGACCGGCTCTGGAAGGACCACTTGTACGACATGGACCAACTGCGGGAAAGCGTGGGACTGCGAGCGTACGGACAGAAGGACCCGCTGATCGAGTACAAGCAGGAAGGATACGACACGTTCGTCACGATGACCTCGACGATGAAAAAGGAGATCGTGGCGAACGTGTTCCGCACGTCATCGTTGCCAGCGAGGGGGGCTCTCCCCCTGGGTCTGCGCGCGCAAGACCTCCTTTATAGCGACGCCTCGAGCATCCCGCAAGGCGGGACCAGGACGTTTTCGGAAGGGGGAGGGGACGTGTCCGCCCCAGCGGCAAAAGCGCATACGCCATACGTGCGCCAAGGAAAGAAGGTCGGGCGAAACGATCCCTGTCCCTGCGGCAGCGGCAAGAAATACAAGAAGTGCTGCGGGGCAAACCAATGACAGCAAACCCCGCCGCGCCGACTCATAGCCGGCCGGCGCGCGCAAAAGTGGCCCATGTGATTACCCGCCTGATCGTCGGCGGTGCCCAGGAAAACACCATCTTCACGGCGGAAGGACTGCGCACGACGTATGGCTATGACGTGACGCTGATCACGGGTCCGCCGCTCGGGCCGGAAGGTAGCCTGTTGGAGGGAGCGTGGAGAGAACGCGTCCCCTGCGTGGTTGTTCCGCAGTTGCGGCGGACGGTGAATCCGGTGCGAGATGCCATCGCCTTCGCTCGGCTGTACACGATTTTCCGCTGGCAGAACTTCGACATTGTTCACACGCACAGCTCGAAGGCGGGCATCCTCGGTCGGCTCGCGGCGCGCCTCGCGGGAGTCAAAATCGTTGTACATACGATCCACGGGCTTCCTTTTCATCCATATCAGAGCCGCCTGTCGAACAGGGTGTACGTGTTCTTGGAAAGGATGGCGGCGAAGGTCAGCGCCAAAATCGTGTGCGTGGCGGACGCGATGATTGAACAGGCGGTCGCCGCAGGCGTCGCCCCCAGGAAGAAGTTTCTCACCATATACAGCGGGATGGACCTTGACGCCTTTCTGGAGTCGGGGCGTTTTCGGGCTGCAACACGCCAGCATTTCGGAATTGCTGACGACGAAGTGGTCATCGGGAAAATCGCCCGGCTGTTTCCACTGAAAGGGCACGAATACCTATTTGCCGCTGCCGAAGAGGTTGTGCGGCGTTTCCCGAAGACGCGATTTCTGTTGGTGGGAGAAGGCATTCTGAGGGAAAGGTTTCAGCGGGCACTGCGGGAGAAGGGGCTCGCGGATAAGTTCGTCTTTGCGGGCCTCGTGCCGCCGGAGCGGATTCCGGAGATGATTTCCGCAATGGACATCCTCGTTCACGTGTCGCTGAGGGAAGGGCTGGCAAAAGCGCTGCCGCAGGCAATGGCGTGCGGCAAACCGGTTGTCTCGTTCGATGTGGACGGGGCGAGGGAAGTGGTGAAGAATGGCGGGACCGGTTACTTGGTTCGGCCGCGGGACGTTCAGGGGCTGGTTGACGCGCTGAATCGTCTGCTGCCGGACGAAAACCTTCGAAGACGATTGGGGGCGAACGGAAAACGGCTGGTGGACCCGACCTTTCGGAAAGAGCGAATGGTTGAGCATATCCACACGCTTTACGAGACCCTCTGAATGGAATGTCGGGGGGAAGGCTCACCGCGGAGAACGCAGAGGGCGCGGAGAGGAAAGGGAGGGTGCGCTCGCCGAGAGAGGAGGCACACGTGATGTGGGCGGCGGTTTACGCGTACATCTTCATTTTCTCTCTCGGACTGTCATTGGCGCTTGTGCCTGTGGCGCGGCGAATGGCGGTCAGGTACGGTTTTCTTGCGAAGCCCCATCCGGAGAAAGCCTCTCTGGAACGGACGCCTCTTTTGGGAGGCGCGGCGATGTACGTGGGTTTTGCTCTGACCATTCTCATCCACTGGGCGTTCTTAATGCTTTTCCAGAGGGCTTCTTTCTTAGAGCGCCTGGTTCCTCAACAGGTGCTCCATTACATTCCCGGTGTGGTGAAGCAGAGCGGGCGTCTCCTGTCCATCTTAGGCGGCGGGCTGCTGATCGTAGTTCTGGGGCTTATTGACGACAGACGAGAGCTCTCACCGCTCCCGAAAATCGTGGGGCAGGTCGTCTGCGCGGTGGCTGTAGCGCTCTCCGGCATCCGGATCACGCTTTTCATCCCGGGGTTTGTCCCGGGCTTTCTCCTGACAGTTCTGTGGATTGTAGCCCTGGTGAACGCCTTCAATTTCCTCGACAACATGGATGGGCTTTCGGCGGGTGTAGCGGTAATCAGCTCGCTTCTTTTCTTCTTGACCGCGGCGTACACGGAGCAGTTCTTTGTGTGCCTGGTTCTGCTGGCGTTAGCGGGGAGCGCCCTGGGCTTTCTGCGGTACAACTTCCCGCCAGCGTCCATTTTCATGGGAGACGCCGGTTCGATGTTCCTCGGATACACCCTCGCGTGCCTGACAGTGGTGGCGACGTTTTACTCGAAAGAGAGCCGCACCTTTTTCCCGGTAGTGTTGCCGGTGGTAGTCCTGGCGATACCGCTCTATGAGTTGATCACTGTATCGGTCATTCGATGGAAAAAAGGTCTGCCGCTTTCGAAGCCGAGCAGGGACCACTTCTCGTTTCGCCTGACAAACCTGGGGATGAGTCGCCGGGGCGCGGTGCTGTTCATCTACTTGCTGACGTTCTGCATCGGGATTGGGGCGACGCAGTTACCGAAAGTTGATATGGCGGGTGTAGTGGCGGTGTTCGTTCAATCCGTGACGATTCTGGCGCTGGTGGCCCTTCTGGAACATTTCGGGAAAAATGAATAGCAAACCACGGACATTCCTCATCAAGACCCTCGGCTGCAAGGCGAACCAGTACGACAGCCAGGTTCTGCGAGAGCAGTTGCTGGGTCGCGGCTTGAGGGATTTTTCTCACCACGAAGGACACGAAGAAGACGAAGAATGCTGGGAAGACGGCGAGGCGGACGTGTGCATCGTCAACACCTGTACGGTGACCGCTCAGAGCGATGCCAAGTCAAGGCAATGCATCCGCGCCTTGAAGCGAGAGCACCCGAATGCCCGGATGGTCGTAACCGGGTGCTACGCCGAGATGAACCGGGCAGAAGCCGGTCGAATTCCGGGGGTGGACGTAGTGCTTGACAATGCTGGCAAAAGGGTGCTCGCGCAGCGCGTCTGCGCCATGCTGGGCGTGGAAACCCGTAGCGCAGGCGTCCCCGCCTGCATCCCCAGCCGTGGCGAGGGGATCTCGTTCTTCTCCGAGCACACTCGAGCTTTCGTGAAAATCCAGGACGGCTGCGACAGGAAGTGCTCGTACTGCATTGTGCGGTACGCCCGCGGGTCAAGCCGGAGCCGTGAAATCGCGGAGGTTGTCCAGGAGGTTGAACGCCTGGCGGCAAACGGCTACAGGGAGGTGGTTCTGACGGGCATTCACATTGGCAGCTTTGGCGGCGAGAACGGCCGGAAACCCCATCGGCTGCCGGAGTTGATCGAGCGGCTCGAATGCGTCGGCGGGCTTCTTCGCGTGAGACTGAGCTCCATTGACCCGAACGAGGTTTCGCACGAGCTTATCGGGGCAATGCGGAGTTCCCAGAAGCTGTGCCACCACCTCCATATTCCGTTGCAGAGCGGTTCGGACAGAATTCTCCGGCGGATGAATCGGGACTACACGCAGAAGGAGTATCTGGGAACGGTCGCCCTCCTGCGAAAGGAGTTGCCGGAGGTCTGCATCACAACCGACGCGATGGTTGGTTTCCCCGGAGAGACCGAGACAGATTTTGAGGAGACTCGCCGCGTGGTGGCGGAAGTGGGCTTCGCCAAGGTTCACATTTTCCCGTTCAGCAGCCGACCGGGAACTCCCGCAGACCGGTTGGCAGAGCACGTTCCCGCAAAGGTGATCCGGGAGAGGGTGACGTGCTTATCGCAAGAGGCGGGCGCCTCCGCTCGAAAGGTCAAGCAGGAAATTGTGGGGAAGACCGTGGAGGTCTTAGTGGAGAGAGCCTGGTCCTCCAACGGACGCCGCGCACTCCGTAGCGCAGGCGTCCCCGCCTGCATCTTCAGCCCGCAGGAGACGAGAGGCGCCGCGGACATGTACGAGGGCTTCTCCTCCGGCTACTTGAGAACAGCGTTTGTCCGCCGAAAGGACGCTGTCCAAGACCTGAGAAACCGAATCACGAAAGTGCGAGCTATCGAATTTGATGAGCGCTTTCTTTACGGCGAAGAAGTATAGTGTAGATGCGCAACGCCGTACGTATGAGCGGGAGTGGACGGCGGCAACGCCCGCCGTCCCAGCCGTCACTTTCTCGAGCACAATAGCGTGCCCCCCCGCCTGGTAACGTCCCGGCGCGCGGGGGGCCATTGTCTGACCCGTCCGACCGGTCTGACTGGTCCGACCCGTCTGACCGGTCATCACCCGTGGCGTTTAAGCCGCGCAAGCGCCGCCGTGCTTACAGCTCGAGCTTCGCGCCCTTCATTTTCTCAAATGCTTCCTTCTGCTCGGCCGTCAGCAATGCCAGGGCTTTCTCCTCTGCCTCACTGCGCATCTTGGTGAACTTCTCGCGCCGCTCCTCCTGGCTCAGGTCGCCCATCTGGCTGAACGCCTCGAACATCTTGTCTTGCGTTGCCTTTTGCAGTTCGGCGGCCTTCTTCTTCTGCTCGTCAGTGAGCTTCAACCGCTCCGCGACCCGGGTGTTATTCAGAGCCCAGACGGCGCCGCGGGCCTGCGTACGGATTTGGAAGAGGCGCATCATCTGCTCCCTCGAAAGGATTTCCCGGAGTTGCCCGCGCGCCTTCTCATCGAACTGGTCGCCCAACTCGGTCATCTTTGTTCGCCGCTCCTGGACATCCTGGATGTCCCGCAGGCCGGCGTACTGCTCCCTCATTTCCGTGCGGAGCTTCTCGCCGATCTCTTTCACCTTGGCGAGCTGATCATCAGTGAGCTTCAACTCCTTCTGAACCTGTTCGAGGCTCAGCAGCCCCACGAAGCTGCCGCGCTCCCCCCTAAACCCTTGTCGGGCTGCAGGAGCTTCCCCCTGAGCAGAGGACGTCAGTAGGGTCACCAACGCCAACACTGACACCAAGACCAGATAAGTGCGAAGTCGGCTCATCTCACCCTCCTTTTCATTGAAGTCCCAGAATGGTTAGCCGTTGACGCATAGCCAGGCCGTCGGGGCAGTTTTCCACGGAAACATACCCCAGGCCCATGTCCCTGGATTGTCGAGTGCCCAATCACACTTGTCAAGTGCTTTCCTGTATCGCGTGCGGCTGCGTTTTTGGTGGCAGGGCGGGGGGTGTCCCTGCGTTTCAGCGGCACCCGCCCGCGGCCGAATTGTTGACCGCGGGATGGCGTGCTGATAGGATGGAGCGGTTTTTGTGGCTGCTCCGGGCGAAACGTGACAGAAGAAAGTTACGCGAGTGCTGGCACAGGTTTACTCGAGCGCAATCTTCGGCATTGACGCCTACACGATGGAGATCGAGGTGGACTTCTCCCCCGCGAGGGAGCGGACGGTCGTGATTGTGGGTCTTCCGGACGCGGCGGTGAAGGAGAGCAAAGACCGGGTGTTCACGGCAATCAAGAATTCCGGATTCGTTCCTCCTCAGGGCTACATGACGATCAACCTCGCTCCGGCGGATATCAAGAAGGAAGGTCCGAGTTTCGACCTGCCGATCGCGCTGGGGCTTCTGGCGGCGACGGGGCAGATTCGCAACGCCACTTTCAAGGATTCCGTGATTGTAGGCGAACTGGCGCTGAACGGAGCCGTGCGTCCGGTAAAGGGCGTCCTGCCCGTCGCGGTCGCCGCCAGGGACAAAGGGAAACGGGGGATTGTAGTCCCGGCGGATAACGCCGCGGAGGCGTCCGTCGTTGACGGCATTGACGCCTATCCCGTTCAGGACCTGGTTCAGGCGGCGAAGTTTCTCAACGGGGAGCTTCCCATCGAGCCGGTGAAACGGAACCTGAGGGAGGCGTTCGAGGAGGAGGCCAATTACCCGACTGACCTGAGCGACGTGAAGGGGCAGGAGCACGTCAAACGCGCGCTCGAGGTGGCGGTGGCGGGGTCTCACAACATCCTGATGCTCGGACCCCCCGGCGCCGGAAAGACGATGTTAGCGAAGTGCATCCCGACGATCATTCCGGAAATGAGCCTCGAGGAGGCGCTCGAGACAACGAAAATCCACAGCATCGTGGGGCTTCTCACGGCGAAGAATTACCTCGTTGCGATTCGCCCGTTCCGCAGCCCGCACCACACGGTATCGTACGCCGGCCTCATCGGCGGCGGGGCGGTCCCAAAGCCGGGCGAGGTGAGCCTGGCGCACAACGGGGTATTGTTTTTAGACGAGCTCCCGGAGTTCAACCGAAACGTGTTGGAGGTTCTTCGCCAGCCGCTTGAGGAAGGAAGCGTCACCATCGTCCGCGCGACCGGCTCCCTGACCTTCCCGGCAAGTTTCATGTTAGCGGCGGCGATGAACCCGTGCCCCTGCGGCTATTTCACCGACCCGCGGCGGGAGTGCCGCTGCACACCGTCGCAGATTCACCGGTACATCTCTCGCATCTCCGGCCCGCTGATTGACCGCGTGGACATCCACGTGGACGTGCCAGCGCTGCGGTACAAGGAGTTGGCGGAGGAGTATTCCGGGGAGACCTCCGCCCAGGTCCGCCAGCGGGTCAACGAGGCGAGAAAGGTCCAGAGGGAGAGGTTCAAGGGACACCGTATTTTCTGTAACGGGGCGATGACCTCGCGGCACATCAAGAAGTTCTGCCAGCTCGACGGCGAAGGGCGAGAGGTTCTGAAGATGGCGATCAATGAACTGGGGATTAGCGCCCGCGCCTACGACAGAATCCTGAAGGTCTCCCGCACCATCGCGGACCTCGAGCACTCACAGGACATCAAGGCCAACCACATCTCCGAAGCCATCCAATACCGCACCCTCGACCGCAGCCTGTGGCTGTGAGCCACTATGTACTGTCCCTCATAAATTCGGTCACGTATTCACGGATGAATCCAGATGGTCGAGAAGCCCGCCTGCCCGTGTCGGCGCGCAGAGGTCACTCCAAATGAAAACCCCGCTCCGCGCTCGCGGCGGTATCTACGTGCACGGCCAGGGGCTAAAGTCCCGCCGGTGGCGGGATGGCTAAAGGAGGATGCCGGCTGCCTGCCCGTTGGGCCTCGGCCAAGGAAGCCCGGCAAGTCAGGGCGCCCTTTGGGCTGAGTCGCGGCGATCCGGACCGTCGTGTACAATATGTGACCGTATTTGCGAAAGCCTGCACTTAGTCAGCCGAAAATCCTGAAAAAGGCCCTTGAGTGGGCGACGAGCCGGTGGTACATTGACAACACGTAGAATAACGGGTAGTGACTAACCCTCAAATTCATGGGAGGGGGCGCCATGAGAAAGAGAAACTTCAAAAACACAGGGATAGGTCTGTCCATTCTCCTATCCGCAACCGCACTTCTCGATCTCCAGCTCTGTGGCGGGGGGAGAGTTACGGCGACACGCTCGGATGAGCCGATGAATGAGGCCGTCGTCACTTCCCGCGTCGTCGCTGAGCATCCGCCGATCGAATTGGTCGAAAAAAGGGACGATCACACCCGCGTATGGGAGATTGTCCGAGAGGTAGAGACGATCCAGCCGCGCAGCCCGGTCTATTCGACAGGCCTGGGCTTCATCAGAGGGCGCGTGACAACTGATAGAGGGCTGCCCCTCACAGGTTGTTTTGTGGTTTTTTACGACCTTGCAAAAAAAAGGTTCCACGGCGAGGACAATCTCTCTCGTTTGATCAGACATACGGCAGATGGGTGGTACGTGAGCCCACCGCTTAAGCCCGGAAGATACGCGGTGCTGGCTAGGTTCTACCCATCGCATGAGTCGGCGGAGCGCATTTGGATTGGTTGGGCGCCTAAGGTGTCTGTGGAAGGTGGAAAGACCGCCACGGCCGATCTCACTGTCGTTTTCTTCGCAGACAGGTGGCCCGGGGCGATTGAGGCGACGATAGGCCCCGACCCGACTGAGGGCAAGCCTGATCCCGAGGTGGCTTTTAGGCCTGCTTTCAAGGTGGTCCCAGTCGCCGACCATGAGTTTTTTGGAATCTTCTTGAAGTTCGTCAGCGTATACGAGCGTTTGCTTAGGCCAAGCGCCCCTGAGAAGTAGTAGGCTGGCCACAGGAGCATCTGATCTCAGGTATCACCAAGAACCACGCACAGGGCGCACGGGCGTCCCCTCTTTTCCTGTGGAATCTCGCTGTCTTGCCCGCTGGATCCGCCGGGGTGAGTTGGGTCGTGAGACTGAGCGATTGCGACATCATGGGGTGGTGCCGAGTCTGTGATGAAGGTGAGACTCTGTGTTTCTGAAAGACACGGTTGTTCCCGGCATACAGCAGTGAGAACCACGCGCAACGACAGGACGCGATCCCGTAGGGAACCGGCACGCCCTGTGCAAACAAAGGTCAATGCCCGCTGGCGATGGGCATTTCGGGATACGGTTTCAGGTAGAACACCACCCAGAACTGGTTCTCATCCTCCCTGTGGCGGAACGAGAACGCGGACTGCCAGTCGTGAAGGTCGCGGTAGAGAGCGACCTCGACCTCCTCCAGTTCGTTGGTCTCGAACTCGTATCGCTCGTACACTTTGATCGCCCAGTTCGAGTTGATGCGATAGTAGAACTCCGAGGCGAGGAGGTCGCTCTCTTCGAGACGGTGGCGGTATTCGATATTGGCGGCCCACTTGTCCGTGTTGAACACCGTGAACTGGGTGTTGAATTCGTCGAGGGTCCCGTCGTAAGGATCAATCCGAGCGTCCGTCTCGAACTTGAGGTTGTTCGAGGGCCAGATTTCCATGTCGAGAAACAGGTCGGAGAAGCTATTGCCCTCGGGGCTTTCCTTGGGGAAGTAGTAGGTGTAGAAATCGAAGTCAATGAGGTCCCAGGTTCGCTGTCTCCGCTTCGTCTGGAGTTTGTTGCGGACGCCGAGGCGAAACTGATTCATGTAGTCCACCTCATCCACGGGGTCAAAGTGAAGCAGCTCCTCTGGCTCCACCGTGGGGTCCGGGGCGTACGCGTACGTGATGGACGGCTCGACGACATGGCGAAGGGCGTCAATGCCGAGCTTGGGGTTCTGCACGTCCCAGGTCCGGAAAATCTTCGTGAACAACTCCATCTCTGTGCCCGCAGCGCCGCGAAAGAGGTCGTCGTCCTCGACGCCTTCGCTGAAGTATGTTCCGCGAAACCAAATCCGAGGAACCGCGACCAGCCACCCGAAGTATTTCCGCGGGTAAGAGAACTGATGAAACGTGTCGAACCGGATCGTGTCGTAGGAGGGTTCCGCGTCGTCGGCGAACTCCTGCCGGAGATTCACGAAGCTGTTGATCCCACGGTAGTAAATGGGCGTCCCCGCGATGCGCTGGTTTCGGATGTCCATCGAGACCTCCGGGAGACGCTCGGTGACGTTGAAGAAGTCATTGAGGCGCTTCCGCACGAAAAGGCTGAGAGTGTACCGGGGGTCGTATCGAGTGATGTTGACGAAGCTGCGGGGCTGTAGCTCATCCTCGAAGCGGTCGCGGAAGAACTCGTCGAGGAACTCCGCGTCGCTGAGCTTGTTAATCTCGACGGTAGCGACGGTGTTATTGCCGAGGTCCTGGACCTGCCCGTAGTGGATTCGGTATCGCTGGTCGTGGACGACTTTCCCGTCGGGGAGCTCGCGATGGTCGTCGTTCGCATAGTAAGTTTCGAGCAACCCCTTCCCGCCTTTGGTCTGGAATGCCGCGTCCACCCCGCCCGCGACGCCGTTTTTCTGGCGATAGTCGAGGTGGAAGGTGGTCTTCACCCCTTTGATGATGGTGTTGTAAGCGGTCAGAAGATAAGCGCCCCAGTCCGAATTGTGCCCCGGGGAAATGGTGAACGGGAAGCGCGTATCATCGAGGCGATGGCTGTACTTCGGTACATAGAGGATCGGGATTTTCCCGATGTACACGGCAGCTTTCCTCGCGACGACTTTCTCGTCCACGTGCAGCAGGATTTCTTTCGCCTGGATGCGCCAGTGCGGTTTCAGGTAATCGCAGGTTGTGACGTAGCCGTTCTCGACTTTGTAAACGCCGGGAGAGACGCGGGTGATCGTCTCGCCCCAGCCGTACCAGGGATACATCGCGCTGGCGGCGAAGCGGGTGACGCCCTCGCCCGTGTTCACGTCGTAGCGCATGCCCTCGCCGGAGATGAACTGCTTCCCCCTGCGAAAGAGAATCGTCCCCTCGGCTTCGACGATGCCTTCCTTCTTCCAGTAGCTGACCTTGTCGGCGGTGAGGGATGTGTCGCCGTAAGTCATCCGGACGTTCCCCTCGTACGAGAAGATGTTGCCGGCCTCTTTGATGGTGAACATGTCAGCTTCAAACACGGGGAAGGTCTTCTCTGGTCCGGCCGGCTGCTCGGCGAGGAGGGAGTGGATGGGCAGGAACGTCACGAGGGCGAAGACAAAAGATGAAAACAACTTCGCGCTATTGCTCATTCGCCATCTCCTTTTTCAGATACTCGATGGTGCGGCGAAGAATCTCGTCAATTCCGTGCCGGGGCGTGAACCCGGTGGTTGCCTGGAGCTTGGAAATATCGGGAACACGGTATCTCATGTCCTCAAAGCCCCGGTCGTACGCCCGGTCATAAGGAATGAACTGAATCGGCGAACGGCTGCCGGAGAGGCGCTTCACTTTCTCCGCGAGTTCGAGGATGGTCACCTTTTCACCGGACCCGACGTTGAACACGTCGCCCTCGCAGGACGGGTCCGCCATGAGGCGCAGGGTCACTTCGATCGCGTCCTCCACATCCATGAAACTCCGCGTCTGCTGCCCGTCCGAATAGACGGGTATCGGCTCGCCTCTCAATGCCGCAGTCACGAACCGGGGCACAACCATGCCGTACTGCCCGACCTGCCGCGGGCCGCAGACATTGAAGAAGCGGCCCACGACCGCCGGCAGTCCTTTCTCGCGACTATACGCAAAGGCAAGCAGTTCGTCCAGTGCTTTGCTCGTGGAATACCCCCACCGGCTGATGGTGGTGGAGCCGATAATCCGGTCGTCCTCTTCCTTGAATCGCTCCCTTTCGCTCTTCCCATAAATCTCAGACGAGGAGGCGATGAACACTTTCTTGCCGCGAGCGGCAGCCTCCGCGAGAACGTAATGAGCCCCCAACGTGTTGACGATGAGTGAGTGGAGCGGGCTTTCGATGACCAGCTTGACCCCAACCGCCGCCGCGAGGTGGAACACTCTGTCGCATTCCGAGACGCAGCGGGCGACCAACTCGCGGTCCGTGACGCTGCCCTGGAAGAAATGGAAACGGGGATTGTCCTTGACCGGCGCCAGATTCTTGACGGACCCGGTGGACAGGTCGTCAATAACGACGACGGAATCCCCTTCCGAAAGTAGCCGCTCGCACAGATGCGAGCCGATGAATCCGGCGCCTCCGGTAACCAGCGATTTCACAACGCAGCGACCTTTCTTATCAGAACGTTTGTTCTGCGTCGCGCAGGATCCGTCACGTATTCACGGATGAATCCAGGCCGTCGAGAAGCCCGGCTGAAGCCGGCTCCGGGCAACAATGTTCGCACCTTCCATACCACCGCCTAAAGACGGTGGCTAAAGGAGGATGCCGGCTGAAGCCGGCAAGCCGGGACGTCGTTTGGCCTGAGTCGTCGCGGTCCCGACCCTTGTGTCTCACAGGTGACAGGATTTGCGAAACTTTGTACTTAATGGTCCTTGCGCGCTGAAGAGAAAACAGGGTGCTTCATGCAGCCAACGGGGTCTTTCTCCGAGCGCCAGGTAACCCTCTCGGGAGGGGCCGCGGGGCCGGAACCCTGTCTTGCTTTCCTGCCGGCTTCAGCCGGCTTTTGTCCGTTAGCCACAGGCTTCAGCCTGTGGTCGGCGCCTCCCGTAAGTATTCTTTTCAGCCGCCTTCAGGCGGGCTTCTCGATGAAAGGCTTCAGCCAGAGAGTCGAACGCCTTGGCCCTTGCTGTCCTCCATCGGCGGCTCCATTGTCCGTGCAATCCTCATTCGTTCCGAAGCCAATTGCTCGAAAAACTGGACACCCGACGGCGACGGCCGGAACGGCGCCACGCGCAGCCCCCGGCGAGTATCTCTTTTCACTCCCAGCGGAACGTCTTCGCGGAAACGATGACGCAGACGACCAGCAGCCCTGCGAGAAACCCGACTTCCTTCAGATGGGCGCTCCAGGCGCCGCCCTCCCACAGCCCTCTCAGCAGGTTGACCACGTGCGTCAGGGGGAGAACCTGCGCGTACCGCTGAACCGTTTCGGGCAAGGGCATCGGAATAACCGAGCCTGACAAAAACATCATTGGAAAATATACCACCATGGAACTTGTCTGCGCACTGCGAGCGGTCGCCATCACGCTTGCCAAAACGAATCCTAACCCGAAAATGCTCAGAGAGGAAAGCACAAAGGCCGGCAGGACGTTGATAAGGCTGCCCTGAAGACGAAGCCCATAGACAAGCTCTCCGATAACGACCAGAATCGCCATGCCCGCGGCCGTCATCACGAAGTGAACCAAAACCTGGGCGGCGAGAATCACGGGCGGGCGAAGCGGCGTGGCGAGCTGGCGGCGAAAGACGCCCTTCTCGCGGTACGACGAGACAACGGTTGCCAGAGACACCAGTCCGGTGGTTCCAATGACCATCGCCGTATAGCCGGGAATCATCCGGTCCACGAATCCCTTCCCCCCGAGGTCGCGGATGGGCCTGTTGCCAAACATACTGCCAAACAGCACCATCACCATCAGGGGAAAACCGAGGGAGAAGAACACCGCTGCCGGGTCCCGAAGAAAGAGCTTCATCTCCATGCAGGTCAATTTCCACAAGCTGCGCAAGCGACACCTCCGTCAGTCTCGCATTTCATGTCCGGTCACCGTCAGAAAAACGTCTTCGAGATTCGGCTGTTCCGTGCGAAGGTCGCGAAAAGGGATGCGTTTCGAGGCGAGTGCGTTCACCACCTCCACAACCACCATATCGCCTCGCCCGTAAACGACGATGCGCTCGCCAATCGTCTCGACGCGAGTCACGCCGGGCAGCCGGCACAGCGGCTGCGGGTCGAAGGGTCCTTCAACTGTGAATACCACCCGATTCTCGGCGCCGAGGCTGCGGATCAGGTTCTCGGGTGTGTCCAGTGCGACGATCCGACCGCGGTCCATAATCGCGACGCGGTCGCACAATCGCTCCGCTTCCTCCATGAAGTGAGTCGTGAGGAAAACAGTCTTGCCCTTTTCTCGAATCCCGCGTACGAGTTCCCACATGGCGCGCCGGGCGTGGGGGTCCAAACCCGTCGTCAGCTCGTCGAAAAATACCAACTCCGGGTCGTTCACCAGAGCCAGAGCCACAAAGAGACGCTGCCTCTGCCCCCCGGAAAGACTCTCAAACGCCGCGTTGCGTTTTTCCGTCAACCCCAATTGCTCCAGGAGGGCCCTCCAATCCGCGGCCCGCGAGTAGAAGGATGCGAATAGCTCCATCGCTTCCCAGACTTTGATGCGCTCTTGAAGCGCCGACTGCTGAAGTTGCACCCCTATGCGAGCACGAAGTGCATATCCGTCGCGTCGAGGATCCAGGTCGAAAACCCTGATGTTGCCGGAATCAGGACGGCGAAGTCCCTCAATGCACTCGATGGTAGTCGTCTTGCCCGCTCCGTTTGGCCCGACCATCCCGAAAATCTCCGCTTCGTGAACGTCAAACGAGACATCATCTGCGGCGACGACAGAGTTATAGGTCTTCCGCAGGCGCTCGACTCGCACAGCAACATTGCGTTCGCTTCGCTTTGCCTTTTCTTCATCCATGTCGGTTTCCCGCAGCAATCTCACACTCCTGTTGTACCGCAGGCCTCCTGCCTGCCTGCGTCCTGAGGCCCAAAGTACAGCTCTTCACAAATCCGGTCACGTGTCATAGACGAGGACCCGGACCGCCGCCACTTACGCTGAACGACCTCCCAGCTTGCCGGCTTCAGCCGGCATCCTCCTTTAGCCACCGTCTTTAGGCGGTGGTATGGGAGGAGCGAACATTATTGCCCGGAGCCGGCTTTAGCCGGGCTTCTCGACCATTCGGATTCATCCGTGAATACGTGACGGAACTTACCAAACACGTTACTAAGATTTCGGTTTGATCGCCTCTATCCCCCACAAATACCTCCGCAGTTCCTCCGGGACCACGATGCTTCCGTCCGATTGCTGGTACGTCTCCAGAAGGGCCACAAGAAGGCGCGACGTCGCCAACCCGGACCCGTTGAGCGTGTGCACGTACCGATTCTTGCCGCCATCCTTTGGGCGATACCGGATATTTCCGCGGACCGCCTGGAACGATTTGCAGTTGCTGCAAGACGAGACCTCATAGTAGGCCTTCTGGGCGGGCAGCCACACCTCCACATCGAAGGTCTTTGCCGACTGGAGCGCCATGTCGCCTGTCGGCAGAAGCCGCGTGCGGTAATGCAAACCGAGCCGCTCGACGAGCTTCTCCGCGTCTCTCACCAGCGAAGCCAGTTCCTCCTCGGAAGTCTCCGGGGTCGTCACCTTGTACATCTCGACCTTGTTGAACTGATGGACGCGGATCAAGCCACGTTCCTCGGCTCCGTAGGTGCCCGCCTCCCTCCGGAAACAGGCAGTATAGGACGCATACTTCAGCGGCAGGTTTTCCTCGTCGAGGATTTCGTCTCGGTGAAAGCTGGTGAGGGGGACCTCGGACGTGGGAATCAGGTAAAGGTCATTTTCCCGGAGCTTGTACAGATCTCCCTCGAATTTTGGCAGATTGCCAGACGTAAACATGCTTTGGGGATTGACCAGATATGGCGGGAGGATCAGCGTATAGCCGTTCTCCCGCGTGTGAACATCCACCATGAAGCTCAGCAGCGCCCATTCTAAGAGGGCGCCCATCCCCACGTATATGGGAAACTGCGATTCGGCCAATTTGGCTCCCCTCGCGAAATCGAGCATCCCCGTCAGCCCGGCGAGCTCCAGATGGTTCCTCGGCTGAAACGGGAATTGCCGCTTCTCGCCCCATTCTCTCAGGAGGACCGCATCTTCCTTCGTCTGCCCGACGGGAACGGAATCATCGGGAATATTCGGCAACTCGCACATCTCGCGGTGAATCGCCTCGTCGAGTTGCTTGACCTCGCCGTCGAGGCGCTTGATCTCGTCCGAGACCTTCTTCATCTCGGCGATGTGCTGGGATGCATCCTTCTTTTCCTTCTTGAGGCGGCCGATGAGCTCAGAAACCTCGTTGCGCTTCTTCTTGAGTTCTTCCGACTGAAAGATAAGCTCCCTCCAGCGCGCATCCAGGTCGAGCAGCGGGCGGAGTGAGATGGACGGGTCTCGCCTTTGCAGTTTCTGCTCGATTTCTTCCGGTTGACTCCGGACGAAGCGTATGTCAAGCACGCGATTCTCTCCTTGCGCCATTGTTCCAGATCGTGATTCCTCAGGGTCGAAGTGACAGCAATAATAGCAAAGCACGACGCTTGGGTAAAGGCGAAATCAGCGTGGGCGTGGTTGTGTTTGAGCAGTTGGCTCCGCGACACTCAATTTCATCTCTCGCCATCTCCATAATTTGTGTCGCTTCGGGCCGAATTGCTCCCCGCCGGGCTTCAGCCGGCGCCTTCCCGTTAGACACGGGCTTCAGCCCGTGGGCTTGTGACGCCGCTGGTTTGTGCTTGAGCAGGCTTTAGCCTGGCTTCTCGATGAAGGGATTCATCCATGCCCCCTCGCACGTACCCGCACCCATCAGTGGAGCAAAATGGATCGCTCGGGCAGAACGTGGTAGGATTGAGCCGCGGGTGTATGCGTGATTCAACGCGAGCATTTTGAAAGGAGGATTGTGATAATGCGATTACGGTGGCTGCTACCAGTTGGCTTTCTTCTGGGCCTTGCGTCGCCAGCGGCAGAGGCTGAACCGCGAAAAGTCCTCATCGTCTGCGACGAAACGCCGCAGATGGAAGCTCTGGCGACGTTCCTGCACGATGAAGCCGGATACGAGACCCAGATAGTGGCTCAAGAAGACTGCCCGGATAGCCTTTCTGGATACCGGGGCGTTTTCAACTTCGTCCATAGTCCGCTGACCGACAAGGTCGAGGAGGCGCTCATCGCGTACGCCCTCGCCGGTGGGCGGCTCATCACGCTCCATCACGGCATCAGTTCGTCAAAGATGCTCAACAAGAAATGGCTGCCGTTCTGCGGCGTGGCGCTGTTTCGCAAGGAACGGGATGCAGGCGGTTGGAGCGTTTTAGGGGACATCACCGCGGAGTTGGTGAACCTTCGTCCCGGGCATTATATCACCTCCCACAACGTCACGTACGATGGGACGACGACATATACGCCGTCCGATTTCCCAAGCACTGAGCAGGAGTGTCCCGTGCTGCGGTTTCCTCGCTCGGAGGTCTTCCTCAATGAGCATTTCACGGACGCACGCGAGAAAACGGTGCTGTTTGGGGTGAAAGGGAATGACCCGGAAACGGGGAAGGTCTATATTCAGGACCGTGGGGGATGGTTCCAGCGGAAAGGGAAAGGCTGGGCGTTCTACTTTCAGATGGGGCACGCCACCTCCGATTTCCAGAACCGCTCCTATTGCCAGATTCTGCTGAACTGTCTTGAGTGGGACGCGGCCCAAACGGACGACAGTGATGCTTCGGGCAGATGATGAAGCATTTTTCGGAACCCCGGGCTCGTAACTCAGGTTTACGTACAGGACATGCCGATGGCGCCGCAGCCTGCCGTGATTGTGCTGGCTCGAAGAATAATGGAAAATCCTTGACCTTTCGGTTTTCTCCTGTTATATAATTTAAGCTATAGGCGCGATGAACAGCGCAAACTCTCAGAGAAAGGAGAAAAAAGTATGTGTAGCACGTGTGGGTGCAGAACCAAAAAGGCCCCAGCCAAGAAAGCTCCGGCGAAGAAGCCCGCGAAGAAGAAATAGCCGTTTTCCTGAAGGTGGCCGCAGGGCCGCCTGACCGCATTGGCCAAGCGAAGCCCACTCCAGACACGGGACCCGCGCTCGCGTCGAGAGGCGGAGTGTTCCTTCTCCAAATGCTCTCTTCATTGTCCACTTTCCCTGTCCTCGGCCTCGTTTGGCGCCTCGGCAAGAACCACATTTCACTGCCAGAACACCTCTCTTTCGGAAAGCCCCGGCCACTCCCTTCTTGAGAGGGAAGTCTCCCTCATCTTGCAACCCCGTCGCCTTGACTCTAACCATCTTCTCTGACTCGGAACGCTGACGCATTCGCTCGCTTCTCGCCAGAAAAGCCTTGACACTCCGCAACGGTTTTGGGAAAGTGAGGACGCTTTGGCAGTTGTGGAATCAGCATAATTCGAAATAACCAATAACCCGAAACTGGGGGGAGAGACACAATGACCTCTACCGTTCGTTTCGCAATGGTTGGGCTGATCGTCTTTGCAGCGCTGCTCGTCGTTTGTCTCGGGAGCGTCGCGGAAGAAAATGTGGCGCCCGCGACGCGAACCTGGATGGCAGGCGTGGACGCGACCATCTACAGCGATTATATCTGGAGGGGACTGAACAAGTACGATACTTCTGTAGCCCCATCCATCTACGTGCATTTTCCGTCGTTTGAAGTCAGGGCAACGGGCATCGCCGAAACTGGAGGCGACCGAGACCTCGGGGAAGTGGATGCCTCCTTCGAATACTTCTTCTCCCTCGGTCCCGTTGATCTTAGCGCCGGCTACATGTTCTACGGTTACGAAGACGCCCTGTATTCAGACACCTCCGAGATTTTTGGAAAAGCCTCCTGGATGACCGGCACGCCGATTGTCCCGTCCCTCGAGTTGTTCTGGGACATTGATGAAGCGGATGCCCTCTACGGGCGCCTCGGCGTTGCCTGGATTGACCACATCGAGCGCATCAATTACAGGCTCCTAGCGCGCATCGGCGCCGCCACGGAAGGTTTCAACGAGACGTACTTCTTCGTCTCAGAATCCGGCTTCACCGATTTCGACATTTCCTTCAACATGGTCATCCCCGTCGGCGAACACGTGAGCTTTGAGCCATTTGTCGGCGTCTCCGTGCTCTTGAACAGCACGGTCAAGGATTTCGTTGACGACGACACGAACGCATACGTCGGGGGGGCGATCCACCTCATGTTCTAACCGAGGGCGGACCGCACGCCAGCGGGGGGGGTGACGTTAGGCACTCCGCTGCGCGAAAGGAAGGACTATGATTCTTGTAGTAGATGATGACGCCCTGCTCGCTGGCGCCTTGGCGGTCGCCTTCGAGAAGGAAGGCTACCAGGTTCGCATCGCAAACGACGGAGGCGAAGCGTACCAGTACGTCAAGGACCCCGAATGCAAGCTCCTTCTTCTCGACATGCACATGCCCCGAGTGAATGGGGCGGAACTCCTCATCCTCATGGCGAATGACGGAATCCGCGTTCCGACCATCGTGGTGAGCAGCTTCCGCGATTTCACGTCAGCCGAGTTGAAAGAGTTTCCCAACGTCGTGGCCTTTCTGCAAAAACCCTTTGAGATAAGCGAGCTTCTCTCTTTGGCGAGGAAGCATCTCCCCCAAGCCGCGACGAACAAGCGACGCGGGACCGCCGGAAAAGTGAGCAAGTGAGGGTCTGCCGGATCGCAGCCCGTGGCGAGCGTTGAGAAAAAGGCGAGCTGTCAACTTCCTCGCGGCAGACGAAACGCGCTGCCGGGGTTGCAGAGTGCTCGCCTTGGTTCCACCGCGGGGTCAAACCGCATAGACGCCCATGAAGAGAGTCGTCCGCAAATTCGGCAACGCCTTCCGCGGCATTGCTGAAGCCATCCGCATCGAGAACAGTTTCAAGTTTCACTTTGTCGCCGCCATTGCCGCAATCGTCCTCGGCTTTGTCCTCCACATCAACGAAGAGGAATGGGCTGTTCTGGTGATCGTGATCGGCCTCGTTCTCGTGGCGGAGATGTTCAACACGGTCGTCGAGCTTCTCGCTCGCATGGTCACCAGGGAGCAGAATGAACTCGCGCGGCAGTTCCTCGACATCAGCGCCGGGGCCGTCCTCGTCACTTCGTTTATCTCCGTCGTCGTCGGCATCGTCATCTTCGGCAGCAAACTCTGGAACGTTCTTTTTGCAGGTTAATGACCCTTGCGCCGGCAATAGAACACAGCCCGCTTCATGGACGCAAGGGTTGGCCTTTCTTCCGGCGCTGAGCGAGGCGCCGCGGTGTTCCCCCGGCGCCCCAAAGCCCGGCTGTCTTCGTGCCGGCTTCAGCCGGCTGCCATTCTTAGCCACCCCGCCTCGGCGGGGTGGTCACATGTCCGGCTGGTCCCCCGCAAGCCGCCTTCAGGCGGGCTTCTCGAACAGAGGCTTCAGCCAGGGATTCGCAGGCGGTGGTCCATGCCTGTGCTCCATCGGCAGCCCGATTGTCCGGGCAATCCTCAATAATGGCCGCCATGGCCGTTGACGCCGCCTGCTCGGCAAATGCCCATTCACTTACACTTCAGCGGGCAAAGCCCTCCAGGAATCCCGTCAAACACTGGCTCATGGCGCGATTGTAGTCGCTCGCTGTGCCCTGAAACTGAAATATGTGCATGACCTGCTCGGCGGGACGGGCCTCAAGCTCCTCAAGGCGCGTGGCCCCGTCATCTTTGACGGTGACGCGTGTCGGGACAAATCGAAATGCGGGCTTCGCCTGTCCCACCTCCTCGGCGGGGACCAGCCGCCATTGCCCGTCCTTCATCACCACGGTGAGACCTGCCGCGTGGATGAATGCGGCGGTGGACCACATCGCGCGGTCCATCGCCCAGATTCTCTCCTTCACATCGGCAGCGATGGGTTTGTCGAGGGCGAGAACCGCGTCAATCTTCTTCGGGTCCGCTTTCGTCAGTCCATAGACGAAGTAGTTTTGCAACTCAAGCGGGCAGTTTTCGAGAACGTCGCCCTGCCTGAACTGCCAGCGACAGACGTACGGCTCCTTTCCGAAACACGGCATCCAGTAAATCGGCAATCCCGACCGCATCACCCCGACATAGGCGTGCGGATCGAGCTGCACGTTGTACTCCTCTCCGCCATCCGAGTGCCCCGCGACGACATACAATCGTCCGACCTTTTTCTTGAGAAGTCCCGGCTCGCGGTTATAAGCAGCGCACACATCCCGTAAGCTTCCGACAGCGATCAATGTCACTTTCCTGTCGGATTTCCTCAGGACACTGAGAATCAGCTCGACGCCCGCCTGAAACTCCTCCGGCTGGTCCAGCCCCTTGTCCGACGGAGATTGGAGCTTGCGGGGCAAGCCGTAAGCAGAGACAATGCCCTTTCTCCCGGTAATGGACATCATCTGCTCGGTGGGAATTCGCCCGGAGCGCTCCTTCTGCTTCTCGCCCTGGTCGAGCACGATCCCCCGAATATCCAATTCGTCTATGGCAAAAAGCGTCGCGAGGTCAAACCAGTCGTCCGGATCGTCCGGCGGATGAAACAAGTCCGTGCAGTAGATGAGAGGTATCCCGTCGGCTTTGGGTTGTTCGGTCGTTTCCGACGGACTCACGCTGGCGCACGCGCAAAGCGCTGTTAGAAGTGTGGCACAGACCAATTTCGTCCTGGCAGTGCTTCTGGGGAAATCAAACATAACCCTTTCTCCTTCTCCTGATAATGACGCTGGCCGTTTCGGCCCTGTTCCTTCGCTGGCTGGACGGCACAGCCGGACAAGCCTTACTCCCGCAGCACGTAATAACGATAACGTATTTTCACTGCCAGGCAGACGAATTTCTCGTATCCAACCTCAGTGCTCCGTTTCATAAATTCGGTGACGTATTCTCGGATGAATCCCCTTATCGAGAAGCCCGGCTGAAGCCGGCTCCAGATAACCAGGTTCCCTTCCTCGATACCACCGCCTGAAGACGGTGGCTAAAGGAGGATGCCGGCTGAAGCCCGGCAAGTCAGTGCGCCGTCGAAGGCCACTTGCGCCCATCCGGGCCGTCGTGTACAATACGTGACGGCATTTGCGAAAGTCCATACTTAGCGCGGGCAGTCGGCGCGTCCGAAGCCACTGCGGGAGAAGGGCTCGACCATCCTCTCCTTAAAGAGAAAAAGGGGCGATTTTTCCAGTAATTTCCAGTAGTTCCTCGACGAGGAGCCATACTGGAATGCCCCGTCTCCAGAGGTCGTAATCGCGGGTGCACGCCCATGCGCACAGAGAGAAACGGCGTTCTGCCCCGTGCCATACGTGCGGCTACGGTTCAGTGGGGACTGGCCCGGTGGGCAGCCATGGAGGATGCACCGACTAACCGTACCGCCGGCATCCTGCCGGCTGTCTCGGGGGCATCTTGCCCCCGGTTGCACTCCCCGAGCGTTAACTTGCCCACGAGGCGAGCTTCTCATGTGAGGGCGAGACGCCCTCACGACTGCCGCCGGGACGGCAGCGTTACCCTTTGTGCCCATTAGGGGGCCAATCCTCCCACACTCACGGGACCCACCCCTGAAACGTAGCCACGCCCCGGAGCGGTAGCGTGTAGTTCGCGCCTCATATTGTTGGCACGATTATGGCACAAACCCTGCCATTTGTCAACGGCACAAGCAGGTAATGCCTCGGTCACAGAGGGACTCACCGCGAAGAACGCAGAGACAGGAGAGGAATACCAGACAGGATCGACAGGATTTTCAGGATTATCCTGGGCATCCTGTTATCCTGTCAAAATCTTCGTCTCTTTTCCGCCACGTTTAACGCCCGTAAGTGAGGGGTAACACAAGCAGGCGAATTCTGCTTGACAACCGCAAAGCGGATGACAAGACGTTGCTCGGCTGGTGAAGTCGCGCGTTTCCGCGGGACTTGAGATTCGGCCACAGGCGGGAGAGGGATAGCCGGCTGGGTGGCGAAATCGGTCTTGGGCAGTCTTGGGTGACTTGCTACAAGAGGCTGGGGGCACACAGGTTCCAGTTTCCCATCAGCGAGACCGGGCAACCGAGGTGCGAGGGCAGTTGGCGCTTGCTGGAGGCGCCTCCGCGCAGGTCTGGCCCCGAGGTATCAACGCTGGCCATAAACCTCCCGGCGCTTGGCGGCGCAGTGTTCGACCGCCTTGTTAGCTTTCGGTCTTCTTCTCCCATCGTTCCCTGACTTTTTTGAAGTGGTCGATGCGCTTGCGAATCTTGCTGATCTCGTGGGGGTAGAACTGGAGAAGCGTATCGCACAGTTCCAGCATCCATTTCTTCCGGGAGTACTCGGGCACCACGTCAATACGATCCGAATTCGCAATCTGTATCTGTCCCCATCCGAGCGCGCCGATGGTGAGGCACTTCCACGACAGGAACTCGATCGGGACAAAGTGCACGTCCTCCGCTGTCACTTGCCTTGCGTCTATCCTGTAACTAACCGTGAGAACGACAAAGCAGTTCATGTCGTCTTCGTAGAACCGCGCAAGACGCTCAACCGACGTCAGGTTCGGCATGTGGAAGCCTTCTTCTTTCCTGTGCGTCTTCACGTCAACGACGTAATAGATGTCGTCCGTGTCCTTGAAGGCCAAGTCAGCCATGGCGCGACGAGCAAAGTCTGCTGAATACTCCTTGCAGTTACCACCCAGCAACGCTCGAAACTTGTCGCCGATAATCTCCTGAATTGCGTCGCCCGTTGCCCTCGTGCTGGATGCGGTTCTTGCACTCAAGAACTCGGGTTGCGAGTTTAGCAGTTTCTTGATCTCAGCCTCAATGCGCCGATACTCGCCCCCGTAAAACAGTTTACTTCGCATACCTGTTCCTTTCCTCGCGCAAGCGAAGGGCCAACTGGTTTGTGGCGATGTTGCCGGTTCGTGCATTTCCGTTCTGATGGGGGAGGGAATTGCGTTCCCAGAACATGCCGTCTGAGTATCCTTGAATCGTGTTATCGAACTCGGCCATGGCCAGCCTTTTCTCGGCGAGGCAGCAGTATTCGGCATCAATCTCAACACCGCAATAGAGTCGACCCAGTTTGCGGGCGACAACGGAGGTGGTTCCTGACCCGAGAAAAGGATCGAACACGAAATCGCCTTCGCGGGAACTCGCCAGAATCACCTTCGCAAGCAGTTTCTCGGGCTTCTGTGTCGGATGATCCGTGTTCTCCGGCATTGACCAAAATGGCACGGTCAAGTCCGTCCACAAATTCGAGGGGCACGTCAACCGAAAATGGCCGTTCTGTGTCTGGTCCCAATCCTTGGGTTCGCCGCTTGCATCCCTGTACGGAGCAATGACCCGTCGTTTCAGCTTCACCGCATCGGCGTTGAAAAAGAAATCCTTGGAGACCGTGCAGAACCAGATGTCCTCACAGCAGTTTTTCCAATTGCACTTTGCACCCCGGCCCTTCTCTCTCTCCCAAGTAATCCGGTTGTGGATCACCAAATGCTTTTCGGCTATTGACTGAATCACTCCCGATGAGCGCCAATCTCCGCAGATGTAAACTGATGCCGTGGGCTTGAGAACGGGCAGAAGACGCGGAAGCCAAGAGGAAACCCACGACGCGTATCGCTCGGGACTCGTCTCTTTGAATGACGCAGCTCCAAAATCCTTGGTGAGATTGTAAGGGGGGTCTATGAAGAGAAGGTCAACAAACCGGGCAGGGAGACGCTCAAGGACTTGAAAGAGGTCTTGGTTGATTGTCGTGTTGGTCAGTTTCTCGGCATCAACCCGTCCGGTGAGCCGCAGGAGTCTGCGGGAGTATCGCTCGCGCTCCTCGCCCGACAGGGTTATCGTCTGATTTCTCGGCGCTCGTTCTTTGTCTTCGCGTTCATCCATGTCTGTCGCCGGCCCGCACGGTACACCAAGTAACGTCTCGTTTCCATTATCTTCAAGCTAACGCTAAAGCTCAGCGGTGACGAGCGCTTTTTCTCGCTGGCTGCAGCGACTGGTTGGATCACTCTCCAAGTACCGCCCTAATTTTTGAAAGCTTGTCGCGGTTGGTCTTGTGGTTATGGTAGAGATGCCAGACCAGCCCATGAAGCTCCGCAGCCATAGCCGCGCGTTGAGATTTACTCGTGCTTGCAGCCATTGCGTTCAGGCGGGTTGTGATCATGCGCTTGATGCCGCGAGAGCTGCGCTCTCCGGCGCTATAAACCTCCAAATAGACCTCCCAGTAGTCCAGATTAGGAAAGTCTTCCGCCACGATCTTCGTGATTTGCTTTCCCTCTTGAGCCAACCGCCGCATCTTCTCTGAATCCGACCTCGGTATTCCCATGTGTTTCTCCCTTACGATCTAGTTCGGAAATCGCCACATCGTTCTATCTGCCCGTCATTATGCCAAACTCTGGCGCCATGTCAAGCGCGAGGTGCCCGCCTGCGTAGTGCCCCACTTATTGGCGGCGGAGGTCGGAGAGGAGAAGCCTGGAGTTGGACAGCCTGCCCGTGCCGGTCCACGGCCAGGGGATAACAGGATGGACCGGATAATCCTGAGAATCATGTTAATCCTGCCTGGCATTCCTCCGCCCCCTCTGCGTCCTCTGCCGTGAGTTCCTCCCAAGACTGAGGCACTACCCGAGCAGGCCAATTTCGCTTGACAACCGCAATGGGGATGACAACACTTGCCTCGGCTGGTGAAATCCCGCGTTTTCGCGGGAGTGGAGATTGGGCCTCAGGCGGGAGAGGGATAGCCGGCTGGGTGGCGACAGAAATCCGTCCTGGGGAGTCCTCC
>JAUYEE010000131.1 GCA_030691545.1 bacterium
AGTCACGCGAAAAAAGCTGTCCAAAAACCGACGAAAGCCTTGAACCACGCCCCGTCTGCCTCTCTCATATCGCCTTTCCCCTGGGGTGAACTTCCGCTGTAAGACATCCGTTGCCTGTTTCGCCGATCTCGCCCTGAATGCTTCTACGGATTCTCAAGGAGGCGATAGAACCGGCGGGTGACGAGGGAGGGTGCAAGGCCGGTAAAGGAGCCATCGTCGGTCCAGGAGGTGGTTGTGTTACCGAAGGAAGGGAAGTTGTCGATGGCAAGCCGCCATGTGAAAAGGTCGTGGGAGTAGAAAATGGAGTAGGTCTTGCCTTGGAGGGAACTCCAGGTAAACACGGCTTCGTCCGTGCCTGGTACAGGCTCAAGTTTGTTGATGTAGAACTCGTAGGCGCCCATATCCACCGTGAGGCTCTTTCCGCCGAACATGATCCGCTGCATGCCGGCGATGTCTGTCTCGGGCAACTCCGCATAATTTAATCCCGCATCCAGGCACGGCGAATCCGCCGTTAGCCGAAAATCGGGCCAGGGCGAGTAGGTCTCAGGCCCATCGAGCAGCTCGTACATGTTGCATTGTTCGGGCCTGGCAAAGAGGGGATCGGCGGAGATGTTTCCTTCCCCGGGCCAACCGCCTTCGATGCACGAGTAGCTCGCGGAAATGTTGGCGAGCTCGCCGCGGAAGTTCCGTCCATTGCCGAAGACAATTGTGTTGACGAGTGTGGCGCGGGCGTCCGGGCCACAGGCCACCCCCTCCTCGTTGGAGAAGATTATGCAGTTTCTGAGCACAGTGTCCTTGGAGCACATGACGCCTCTGCGGTTTCCCCAGATGACGCAATTCTCGATCCGGCAAGGATACCATGGGGAGCCGTCCACGCCTCCCCAGTAGCCGCCGCAAAGCCATAGTCCTTGGACCAATGTGTCGCGGCCGGCGTGGAGAGCGTAGCCGTCGGAGGCCAGCCAGTGCGGCATCAGCACTGTCCTCCCCGGGCCGGCGCCCCTAAGCGTGCACTGAGGCTGGAGCGACAATGCTCCCGTTCCAACGTAGATTCCGGGGTCCACGACGATGGTGTCCCCCGGAGAACACGCGGTCGCGGCATCTCGGACTGCCTTGTAAGGTTTGTCCGGCCCAACCTCGAAGGTCGCGGAGAAGCAAATCTCCTGCACGACCGGGAAAACCCAAGCCAACCCGCAAACCCACCTGAACGTGCGTAACACTTTATTCATCGTAACCGTGAATACCTGAATTTGCTGCGCGTTCTCCATGGTCGAGCAAATGCGCCGCAGGACAAGGCCCGAGGCAACGCCGCTCAGGAAACGCCAAACCACGAGAACCCTCCTCAACTCTTTTCCAGACTCGACCTGCAACTGCCGCTGCGTCGGGGACGGCTGCGGGATTCTCAACACTACGCGTCCTTTTCATTGACGCACGCTGACCCTGTAGTAACGGCCGCTTAGCGGAGCAGAGTCCCAATCGAAGACCGAGTGAGTGGAGATAGACGTCCCCGGTGACACGGTCCCGCCTAAGGGAGACCAGAGTCTCAAATCGGGGCTGACATAGCACTGATAGGTCCGACCGGGAACGACTGTCCAGCGAACGGCGGTCCCGAACGGCGTGCAAGCGATTTCGACAATCTGAAACAGGGATTGTTCGTCAAGCGGATCGGTGCCGGCGAATACTTCTTGCGAGTCGTTTTTCCCATCGCTATCCGTATCGGCTTTCAACGGGTCGGTGCGATGAGTGTTAACCTCTGCTCCGTCGCTTAGGTCATCGCCATCTGAATCGCTATTGTTCGGATCCGTCAAGCCCTGGTGTTCCTGAAGATTGGTCAGGCCGTCCATGTCCGCGTCCTCTGCCGCGTTCTCGGTCAGCGGATCGAGGGCATTCTCCACCTCCCACGCGTCGGGCATCTGGTCGCCATCGGTATCTTGTGCAGTCGGGCTTGTCGAGAAAAGGTACTCGGCAAGATTTGTCAAACCGTCTCCGTCCAGGTCATCAGCCCCGCTGTGAGCAAGGCCCCCAAATATCAGTAGCTCCCAATCGTCCGGCAGAAGGTCTTCGTCGGCATCTTCCGAGGCTGAGGTTGCCTCGGCAGTGTTGCCGTACATCCCGATGTTAATCCTTCCGCCCCGCGGATCGTGGGGCTCGTTGGAGAAGTCGGAGGAAGGATCGCCCGCGTCTATGCAGGGTGACCAGCTCCTTAGATGAAAGTCGCCATTCGACTCGTCCACGAAATAGGGGAAATAAGGGATATTGCCTTCTCCGGCGCCAGTCCATCGTTCAATGCAGCAGTAGGTCGGGACGGTCGGACCGAAAATCTGATTCTTGCCTCCGTTTCCCCAAATGATGCAGTTGCGGATGGTTCCCGAGCAATCGTGTAGTGCTGCTCCGGACCCGCTGGGGGAGTTTCCGACAATGGTATTGTTTTCGATGGTTCCGTTGCACCGGCACACTGCACCGCCCTCGTCGGCCGAGTTTCCAATGATGGCGTTGTTCCGGATGATTCCGCTGCACGCATGCAGCCCGCCACCCTGAAACTGAGACAAGTTCCCGGAGATGGTGTTACTGCGGATGGCGCCATTGCAGAGGAAGAGCCCGCCGCCGTGTTGTACTGCGGAGTTCGCCTTGATTGTGTTGCACTCGATGAGGCCATCGCAGAGAAACAGCCCACCTCCCTGCGAAGTGGCCGTGTTACCAACGATGACGTTGTTTCGAATAGCCGCGCGATTCCCGGCGCCCGTCGTGCGGCCGCAAATTCCGCCGCCGGACATGGCTTTGCCATTCCGAATCGTGAAGCCGGCCAGGACGCAATTCTCGCCCTCTGTCCCTTCAAAAGTCACGACAGACCCGGCTGCGTTGCCGTCAACGACCGTGTTCGCAACAACAGTCGGGTGAAGAGGGTCAGTGCTGGTGAGTACGACATCTTTGCCCTTGAAACGAATGTTCTCAAAGTAAATCCCCGGCGCGACGGTGACCGCGTCAGGATAGTACGCCAGGTCCATCGCCTCCTGGATTGTCTTGAAAGCTTTCTCCCACGATGTCCCGTCGCCCGAGCTTGGCCGAGACCGGTCAACATACCAAGAGATTCTGACTGGCCTCGTGCCGCCGAGGTATTCGTCCGCGTTTGAAATTCCGTCGCTATCAGCATCCCCTTCGGCAACCTGAGCGAGGTCGCCGAAAAAGCGCATCTCCCAGTCGTCGAGAAGAGAGTCTTCGTCGGCGTCCGGCGATTTGCTTGTCGCCTCCGGCGTGTTGCCATACGCCCCCAGGTCAATCCGCCCGCCGTTGGGTTCCGGCTCGCGGGAGAAATCGGACGTCGGGTTTCCCGCGTCTATGCACGGCGACCAACTCTTCAGGTGGTAATCGCAACCGGCTTCATCAACGAAATGGGGAAAAGCTGAGATATTACCACTGCTGTCCGCTGGCCAATCCTCGATACAGCAGTAGGAGGGGTCGCGACGGAGCGCCACTTGGGGTCCGGCAGGCGCCGTGTTGCCCCAGATAATGCAGTCCCTGACGAGGCCGTCAGTGGGAATGTAGGTCCCACCTCCACGGTCCGCGGAGTTGGCCACGATAGTATTACTCTGGAGGTTGGGGCAATCTGCCAATCCGCCTCCTTCGGAGGCCGAGTTACCATAGATGACATTATTGCGAATTATGCCTATGCACGACACAAGCCCTCCGCCTTGGCAGGTGGCAGAATTCCGCGCGATCACGTTACCTTCGATGGCGCCGTTGCACCTGTAAAGTCCGCCCCCGTCGCTTTGGGTCGAGTTGCCCATGATGGTGTTGCCGCGGATTGTTCCGTCACAGAAAGATAGACCAGCTCCGCCCCAATTCGAGTGGCCGGGCATTTCCCCCGGAACAGTGTTGCCCGATATCACATTATTCTGGATCGTGCCCTTGCAGTTGTCCAACCCGCCGCCATAGTACCTGGCCCAGTTCCCGATGATCCTGTTTTCCGCGATGAGGCCGTCACAAAGGGCCACGCCTCCTGCCTCCTGGTAGGCGGAGTTTGCCGTGATGACATTGTTGCGGATGGTGGCGTGAGTGTGCGCCTCCCATGTGCCCCCGTAGATACCGGCCGCAAACGCCCCGTAACCGTTCCGGATCGTGAAGCCAGCGAGGAGACAGGTTTCTTTCTCCGTGCCAGCGAACGTCACTACAGACCCTCTCCGCCCGCCGTCAATGATGGTTCTGCCAACTACGATTGGGTCCAAGGGATCGGTGCCCCGGAGGACAATGTTCTTCCCCTTGAGCGACACGTTCTCACGGTATGTCCCCTCAGCAACGATTACCGTGTCACCGGAGATCGCCGCATCAATTCCTTCCTGAATTGTCGTGAAGGCGGTCTGCCACGTTTTCCCGTCGTCGGATGCTCCAACCGCGCAATTAACAAACCAGTCGGCGGCAAGCGATTCTGTGGCAAAGGCCAAACCACAAGCGACCAATGAGCTGAACAGCACCGACCTAATAGACATTGTTACCCCACTCAACACCGCATAGCCTGATTCCATTTTCACTTCACGCTTACGGAAGGACTTCGATTCTATAATAACGGACTCTGGAGCCAACACATTCCCAGTCAAAGATGGACAAAGACGCTTCGCCGTACCGCGAGGTTATGACCCCGCCTACCGCATACCAGCTTTCGAGATCCAGGCTGACATAACACTGGTATCGTTTCCCGGGGGCAGCAGTCCACCGAACCGCCGCGCCCCACTGCGTAAGAGCAACGTCAACGATCTCAAATAGGGACTTCTCATCGAGAGGATTGGTGCGCGCGAAGACTTCCTCGCCATCGTTTTTCCCATCACCGTCAGTATCGCGCTTGAGAGGGTCTGTGCCATGGAGATAGACCTCTTTACCGTCCTTCAGGCCGTCAGCGTCGGTGTCTTCGTTTTCAGGGTCCGTGCCACGCTGATACTCCTGCAAGTTCGTCAGGCCATCCCGGTCCGCATCGCTGCGCGCGTCGTCTGCGAGCGCGTTCAGCCCGTTGGCGACCTCCCACCCGTCCGGCATCTCATCGCCGTCAGTATCGGCGGAAGTCGGCGTTGTGCCGTACGTATCAACCTCCATCCCGTCATTTAGCCCGTCGGCATCGGTGTCGCTATTTTGAGGGTCCGTGGAGTGAAGAAACTCACCCACATTGGGCAAGCCGTCGTTGTCCGGATCCTCGCTTCCGTTGCTTGTGAGCGGGTTGAGCTTATGCTCGACCTCCCATGCGTCGGGCATCTGGTCGCCGTCGGTGTCAACCGAGCAAGGGTCAGTTCCGTAGGTAATGGCCTCCTCGCCGTCCGTTAACCCATCCCCGTCAGTATCGGTCTCCATCGGATCTGAATGATACGTATTGACCTCTTCGCCATCGCTCAGCCCATCGTCGTCCGTGTCCCGTTTGTTCGGGTCGGTGAGGAGGAGCAACTCTTCGCCATTCGGAAGACCGTCCGCATCAGGATCGTCGTTGGGCGTCACCCACAGCGTGCCAAAGTGGGCAATCTCCCACCAATCAGGCAGCTCATCCGCATCCGCGTCCACATATTCATCCGCTCCGATGTCTATCTGAGCCCCGAACGGCCTGTACTCCCCATCCAGGTCAGCACTCGGGGGTTGGGCAACGGTTGAGGTTCCTGCGTCGATGCACGGCGAGCCTGACCGAAGATGATAGTCGTCCCTTTCCGGATTCAATAGGAGGGGGTCTTCCGTTCTGTTGCCCTCGCCCGGGTAACCCCCTTCGACGACAGAGAATGTCAGGGTAAGTTCCCCTCTTGCAGTGGAGACTTGATTTAAGGTATTCCCCCAAAGGATGCAGTTTGTTGCTGAGGCCGAGCTCTCGTAACAATATATGCCCCCGCCGCCAAACGGCGCGGTGTTTCCGCATAGCGTACAGTTAGTCAGCGTGGCATCGCTTTCCTCGGAACATGCCACTGCGCCACCGCTGTCGGTCGCCTCATTGCCGACAATCGCGCAATTGACAATTGTCGGCCGACTATTTCGGAGGCAATGGATTCCGCCGCCGTTCGCTGCTGAGTTCGCTGAGATTGTGCAGTTGCTGATTGCCGGGCTGCTCCCGCCATCGCAGCAGATGCCGCCACCATTCCACCTCGCCCGGTTGCCCGCGATAACACAATTGCTGATTGTTGGACTGCTTCCCTCTGTGCAGAGAATCCCAGCTCCGTCTTCCGCAAAACCGTTCTTGATCGTGAAACCGTCAACGACAGAGAGCGCCTCGTCGCCCGAATGAAAGTGGAAGCCCCGCCCCGACTTCTCACAGTCCAGCACCGTTTTTGCCGGACCTTCTTCGGATTTGACGATAATCGTCCTGCCGGCGAAATCAATCTCGCGATTCCCCGGTCCAGAGTAGGTTCCCGATGCCACGAGGATTGTGTAGTTCCATCCTGGAAGGGCCGCGTCAATTCCCGCCTGCACAGTGTTCTTGGGGCCGTGCGCTCCCTGCGAGAATGGCGCCAGACCATCGTACTGGTCGTCACCGTACCGGTCGTTGACGTAGTACGTCCGTTCGGGATTGTCAGGGTGGAACGGATTGCTTTCGTTGGAGACCTCATCGGCATCTTTCCACCCGTCTCCATCCGCGTCTGCATCTGCGGTGGGATTCGTGCCGAGCTGATATTCCTCGCCTGTCGTCAGACCATCGCCATCGGGATCGTCTTCGGCAGCCGATACGGAGAGGGAATCGAAGTGCTTCCGCTCCCACCAATCGGGCAGGGAGTCAAGGTCAACGTCAGCATACTCATCGGCCCCGATATCCACCCCGGCGCCATAGGGTCGGGCCTCGCCCTCGATATCCGTGGCGGGCGCATCGGCCCCCGTCCCTGCGTCAATGCAGGGGGAGTCCGGAGCGAGGCGGAACCCCTCCGTGAAGAGAGGGTCTTCGTCCATGTTACCGATCCCCGGCCACCCCCCTTGGATGTCACAGTAACCCACATCGGGGATCTTACCGGTCACGGAGACCTGCCACGGTGAGTTCCCCCAGAGGATGGTATTACGGATAGTAATGTCGCCGGTCGAGTCACAACCGATGCCGCCGGAACTGTTGTTGACGATTGTGCAGTTGGCGATAGAGGCAGTCGAGTCATCCTTGATAAGCACTACGCCAGCTTGTTCCTGGCTGGAATTGCCAGTTATCAGACAATTGGAAATCTCCACGGAGGAACCTTGCTCGCACAGCACCGCCGCCGCGTTTGCCCCCCCGTTGTCCACTATGACGCTGTCGCTCAACGCGGCTGACGAATGGTAGAGGCGGATGCCTCCAAAACGGGAGTTTCCGCTGATCGTGTTGCTGACGAGGCTCGCTGAACAGTAAGACCACGATACCCCTCCGCGCGAGTTCTCACTGATGACATTGCCGACCATCTCCACCTGGCAGCCGCGTGGATAGCCATAGCAGGAGATGCCGAACTCACCACAACCTGTGACAGTGTTGCCCGTAAGTGTACTTGACCCGTAGGTGACTTCGATCCCGATGTAGCGCGCTGTGATGAAATTGTTGATAACTTGCAGCGAGGGACACCCGTGGGAATCAACTGCGCGGACATCGTTCTCGAAAGTGTTGTTCTCGATCACCGGGGAACTCTCCAAGCAATACACGCCATCCGTATTTCCGGAAAAGACGTTGGAGATAATGTGAGGGGAAGAGTCGTCGCTGCAAGACACGGCCACGAAGTTGCCAGTAAACCGGTTACCCGCGATTGTTGGAGACGAACCAGCGCATTCCACGCCTCCGTTCCTTATGTCTCCCCAGCTTCCGGTAATAGTAAAACCTGTTAAGACGCTGTCGGGGCCTTCGCCGCTGTTGAACCTGACGGCGCTGAAAGTCCCTTGCGCATCAATAACCGTTGAGGCGACGATCTCGGGGTCGCCCGGGTCTTTCGAGCGGACCGTAATCGCCTTTCCATTGAAGTTTATCCATTCGCGGTAGTGACCGGGAGCGACAATCACGACATCTTTATCCCAGGCAGCGTCAATGCCCTCCTGGATTGTCCTAAACGCTGTTTCCCATGACAGTCCGTCCGGAAGACCGGTGGCTGACAGGTCAACGTAGATGAAAGAAGCGGTCGTCGGATCGGATCCCCTTCGCAATTCGTCAAGATTGTTGAGGGAATCGTCGTCGGGGTTGCCCTCAGCAATCTGGGACGTACATCCAAACCAAAATTTCTCCCAATCGTCCGGCAGCCCGTCAGTGTCGTCGTCTGGCGAAACAGCAGTCGCATTGGGCGTATTGCCGTAAGCCCCCATATTGACACGGCCTCCGTTGGGTTCTGGCTCGCGGGAGAAATCGGACGTCGGATCACCGGCATCAATGCATGGCGACCAGCTATGAAGGCGGTAGTTGTCTTCCTCCGGGGCGACGAAATGGGGATAGGCAAGTATGTTGCCTTTCGAGGGGTCTCCACCATCAAGGCAGGAATGCGTTGCCGTACAGGAGTAAAGATCTACGCCATTTCCCCAAAATATACAGTTGGCTATAGTCGGCCAGGAGGCGAACCCACTGAAAACGGCGCCATTGCCGTTCGAAACAATCGTGTTATTGACAATGATTGGCGAAGAATAATTGAAGCAATAAATACCGGCACTGATATTCTCCGCGGAGTTGTGGGCGATGATGTTGTTTACGACAAGGGCTTTCGACCTGTCGCAGTAAACGGCTCCGCCCAGTTGAGCCTGATTCCACACGATGACGTTCCCGCGAATCGTCGGGGAGGAGCCCTCACACATAATCCCTCCGCCCCGTTCCGCCTTGCCCCTCGTGACGGTGAGACCTTGTAGAACCGATGCTGCCCCTTCCCCGGACCCGAAGATTACGACAGACCCCCTTTCGCCGCCGTCTATCACAGTCGCGGCGACCACTTGTGGGTCATCGGGGTCCTCAGAGCGCACGACGATGCTTTTCCCAAGAAAGTCAATGTTTTCGCGGTAGGTCCCCGGCCCCAAAATAATCGTGTCTCCGTCGCTCGCCGAGTCGATCGCCTGCTGAATGGTCCCCAAAGCCGTTTCCCAAGTCGTACCATCCCCCGGTTGTGTAATCGAGTTCTTGACGCACCATTCCGTGGCGCACACTGCCGGAGGACCGTATGGCACCGACAAGAGCAGCGCAAGCAGGGGAGTACATGTGGCAAAAGCCTTTTCCACCACGCGACGGACAAAAGTTACTTGACGCGGTTGCCACACCGAGATGCCCAGCATCCAGTGCATTATCAACACCCCCTCTTCTTTGGTCAGGAACGCCCGAGCCCCTTTCGCGTCCGGGCGGTAAAAGGACAAAGCAAAGAAGATTTCCGGACTTGCTTGTAGTCTACCACGCATCACCCTGTCGTGCAAGGGCCTCGGTCTCGCCAGAAAAAACGCAGCCAGCCTCTCGCCGCACTTTGTCCCGGTCCCCTTCTACCGCATCCTCGGAGACCCGTAGGAGCATTTTGGGCGCATCCAGATGAGTTAAGCAACGGCTGAGCAGTAGCTTCTGTAGGAAAGGCTGAACTGCATCGGAAACCGGCGAGACCGGACCATATTCTGTGCTTGAGGATCAAGAATTATTGAATGACTAAACATGTCTTCTAACGATAGAAATCTGGATGCTTGGGTCCGTAACACCTGGTACCTTCGTAACCATCTCTTGTGGCTTCAGTTACGAATTCGCAGGAGGCATTTCGTCTTCTATGCTCGACGAAGATTCCCAGGTGCCACTTTGCGTGCGGCCACAACCGAGGACAGTGGAGAGGAATCCTCTGCAATCAAACCCGGATGCTGGTCGGCCGCTCCCCCGAAGCGAAAACGCACCGGAGACTTTAGCACCCGAGAGTTCGGCCTTCGTCATTCGGGCTTCTTTCGGATTTCGAGCTCGTCCCTGGGACCTCGCCCCGTGTCACGGCGATTGTCCGCTCTCCAGCCTCCTTTCCGCCGCTTCAATCTCCGCCCACGACGGCACGCGCCAGAGGCGCAAAGTGCTTCCATCGCTCGAGAGCAGCGCGTCTGCGCTCGGCCGGAAGCGCAGACCAGTCACCATGTGCCGATGTCCTTTCGGGACGAGGACCTCGCCCCTGTCACGGCGATTGTGCGCTCCGTGGACTGACAGGGACTTCTCCTGACAGCCGTTGGTTGGGCGGTATGTCACAAGGCGGAGCGTCGGCCTTACTGAAAAGACTACCCTCTGCGAGAGGAAGCTTGTCGCTGCCGAGCCAGGAGGTCGTTTCTCCGCAGATGGTCCTGTCGGGGTACGGCAGCAGTCGCCGGATGATGCCCGGATCCACCGCGAAATCAGACACCGATCCCTGGCTTCCGCAATGCAGCATCTTTCCTTGCCAGCATCACCTCGCGCTTACGGCTCAGGTCGCTCTTAAAGGTCTTGTCTCGAACATGCGTGCGCCCTGGCGGGCGCAACTATTAAGGCGACCATCGCCTCAAAATGGACGCGGAGGTGATGCCTTATGGCAGAAAAATGTCGGTTTTGCGGCAGAGCCAGCAGGGCAGCCGTTTTCATTGCCCGCGGCTTGACGAGCAGGTCCTCTGCAAGCGATGCTGCATCGAGCGACTGGGAGGACATTGGTGCTATCGGTGGTCGCTTTGCACTGCCAACGACCTGAGCCAATGCGAGTGGTGAGCCGCTGGGATGGCGCGCTGCCAGGTGGAAATGCGGTCGGCACGCGCCCCCACGCACAAATAAGAAAACATCTCCTGCGCCTCCGCCATGGTCGGAGTTCTGAGGTTCGGCCATCGCTGGCCGCACAATTGGAATAGAAGAGGCTGGGTCACGGCGCCGAGCCGCCGCGCCCGGGTACGGGGAACCTGAGAGGGAAAAGCCGGGGGCGGTCTGGGCCTCGCCGCGGGGTAGGCGGCGGCTCGAGGGGTGGGCTCGGAAAGCCATGGTTCGCGGCCAGGGGGGACTCCTTCCCGTGGGCAAGGGTGGGCCTGCTACCGAAAGAGAGAACGCGCGTGAGGGGGGGTAGCAGGCCGGGTTCTACAAAGGGGAGGCCCCTCCGATGGAAGGGGCCCGGCAGCGGGAGAAAAGGTAGAAGGCCGCCAGAAGGAAAGGGCGGCGATGCCGCCACTGCGGATGGTAGCCTTCTGCATCCGGGAGGGGCGCCGGGCAGAAGGAAATGGGAGAGGTACGAACAGAGCACGGTCGAAAGGAAGGCCCTTTCGGAGCCAAGGGCGAAGGCGAAACAAGAGTGAATATGGACCTCGTCCGGGGACGAGGATCGAGCCGAAAGAGGCGTCTCGGTGAGGGGAAATCGGCAGCCAGAAGAGAGAATCAGCCATTGGGGCTGCCGTGAGGGGAAATGGCGATGTTTCCCGTTGGGGGAAAAGGAGTTAGGTTAGGTGTAGAGTTTCTATTTTTTGTTAGTTGGTGATGTAAAAGAGGAAAAACAAAAATAAGGATGAAGGACACGGGAGGCAATCAGTCAGCCTTCAACGGTACAGCTCCTTCTGTCCGGGCCAGAAATCAAAGTCCGGGATTTCGAAACTGCCGAAATCGAAATATGCCTCCTCGACCTTTCGTTTCTCGGGCTGCCCTTCGCCCGCCTCTTCCCCGCTCCCGATTGCGTAACTGCCTCTGTTCGCGCCGTACGGCCGCGGTTTCTCGTTCGCTGGTTTTTCCACTGGCGGTGAGCTCTCCTCCTGGGTAACGCGGCGTGCAGGTAGTTCTGTGTAAAACTCCCCCCTGGCGATCTCGTTGAGCCACAGGCCGGGTATGGGCAGATCCAATCGCCGATCGAGATTCCAAAAGTCCGAATCATACAAGTGTTCCCTAAAGAGAATCGCAAAGTCCGAATCGTACAAATCTTCATCTCCCATTTCTTCCTCATCCTGGGTTAGCCCATCCGAGGTACAGGGGATAATGGCTTTCGTTCATACCTACTATTTGTATTCTCTTCCTTTTAGGCTTTTCGGTCCCTTTTACCGGGGTTCCAGGGCTCTCGATCCTCTTGCTGGGTATCCTTTCTATCTTCTTCACGTTCTCTCCGCTCATCTTCCTTCCCGGATGCTCATGTTTGTTGGAAGGGAGCCTCCGCTCGCGCCATGTTGAAGCGATCGAGCGGAGGAAAGGGCTACTGAACCGCTAAAACGCCATGATCAACGAGCAGGCCGGCAAGGACATGAAGAAGGGTATTCGACGCATGATTCCACTCGCCAACCAAGATGGAAAATCTTACTTCCTCAACGTAAAGCAGGCGGCACAGGCAACCGGTATCTCGGAATCCACGATCAATCGGTGGATCCGCGAGAACCCTCCTTTGATGCCGTCAGTGAAGGTGGCGGGGATGCGTCTGTTTCCACGTCCGGTACTGGAAGAGTGGTGTCGCCGGGTCTCTGCGGAGAAGAAGGCTCCGCCTCACCGACTTGCTCAGATAACCAGACAGCTATTCGACGAATCGAATCGTCAGGTCGGCCCGTCTGCGCGACATGCACGTAGTTCATCGTCGTCTTCAGATCAGAGTGACCGAGCAAAGCCTGAAGTCGGTAGGGGCTTACGCCTGCGAACGCGAGATATGTACCGAAAGTATGTCTTAGGAGATGGGGATGCACGTGACGGATGAGGCAAGCCCTTTTGCTCGCTGCAATCATCGCCCGGTTGACGTTATTGACTCTCGGATTGCCCTTGGCTGTCCCGAAAACATAGCCCGCTTTTGCTCTACGCTCGGTCAACCATGCCATCATATCGTTGCCGAGGGGCACTTCTCTTGCCCGTTTGCTCTTGGTTCGGACGAACCTCACGACCTTACGGTTGAAATCAATCTCCTTCCATTCCAGAAGGGCTGCCTCCCGAAGCCTCGCTCCAGTTACAAGAAAAAAATTGGACATCAGGCGGAAAGCGGGTTCGACATGTTGGAAGAACTTCGCGATCTCGTCGGCAGACAAGTAGTCAACCATGCCATATGTCGGTTTTGGCATGAGCTCCACACCCGCCAGCGGATTGTGAGGTATCCATTGCTGTTTTACCGCACAATTCAGCATGCTTCTCAAAGAGCCGACCTCGATGTGAATCGTTCGTTCCGAGATGGGTTTCCCGGAGCATTTCTGATTGAAGTCCTTGCGTCTACGGTTTATATACTCTCGGATATGATCTGGCTTGAGCTTGTAAACGTGCTTGATGGGCAACCTCTGAAGAATCGTGGACAGAGCCAAGTCTGTCCTGAGGGCGTGCTCCTGACTGCGGTAAGTCAAAAGCCATTGAACGTATTCGTACGAGAGCTTCAGGAGCAGCGGACCTCGGCGGTCCCCGTTCCGGACACCGAGGTCAAGGTCGAGCTTCATTTTCTGTTCTATCTCTCGGCATTGACCCTCGGTCTTCGCCCTGGTGGGAACACAAATCTTCCTCCCGCGATGCCGGAATCGTGTGTGCCAGACTACCTTTCCGTCGGCTCTCTCCCTTTTCCATGGCATGCCGCGATTCAACAATGACATGCGGATTTTGTCACGCTTTTTTGAAGTGTTCTGGATGCAAACAGAACAACCGGCGGCAATTATCTGTGGGGTGGAAAGCGTAACATACGCATTGTGAGGAAATAAGAAAGCGCGCCCGGCAGGACTCGAACCTGCGGCCCACGGATTAGAAATCCGTTGCTCTATCCGACTGAGCTACGGGCGCCCTAAGGTGAACTCATTGCGCGATGGGACGTAGCGCCTCACCTCTGATCCCTCTTTCAGGCTTGTTCGGAGGGGAGCAGTTGTGTCTCTTCGGGTGAGGCCGCATCTGCGCGGCAGACTACGCATGAGTCCGTTGATCGAGAAGCCTCGCTGAAGCCCCCTCCAGCCACAATGGTGGCGTCCGTGGAGCCACCCTCTGCCTGCCCGGCCGGGGAAGCGGTCGGCCAACACGTACTGCGGGCCAAAGCCAGCCGCGTGGCCCAGACGCCCATTGTGACGACGATGAGAAGCTCTGACCTGACGTGCCGCGATTCCGCGGCCGGCCCCGTCTCTTTGCAAAGCTTCTTCACGGGGCAATTCTATGAGACAATAACATGTGATTACGTCAGGGACAAGAGCTTTTTCAAAGGGCATCTGCTTGTGCATCAGGAAAGGGAATCCCTCGCCGAGGGACCATGTTGGCGACGTCATTTTGTCTGGCGAAAGGAGTTGCAGAGATGAATCGAAGAGATTTTCTTTTCGTTGGGGGAGCCGCGGCGGGTGCCGGCATCATGGGTCGGTTTGTCATTCCGGCAGTCCGCGCGTCGAGTAAACCTTCAGGAGAAGCCGAGAGCGCTGTGAGTAGAAAAGGCGCCGCGAACGATGGCATAGGGACCACGATGGTTGTTGGGTCGCAATTGAGCCCCACATCCGACAGGATGCTCCAACTCCTTGCCCGGCATGGGGTCAAAAACATCTGCGGCGACCCTTCTCGCTCCGGACCGCGGCAGTCCTGGACGCTCGAGGACCTTCTCAGGCTCAGGGAGCGTGTGGAATCCCACGCGATCAGCCTCGACATGGTTTCCTTGCCCCTGAGTTCCAGTTACATAACTCAAGCAGAGAACCCGAACATCATGCTCGGCAAGAGTCCCGAGCGAGACCGCGAGATTGAGGCCATTTGCGAGATGATTCGCCATGCTGCGAGGGCGGGCATCCCCACACTGAAGTACAATCTGACGATCCTCGGTGTCCTGAGAACACAACCCACGCCTGGCAGGGGCGGTAGCACATACAGCACGTGGGTTTACGAGAAGGCAAAACAGAATGCGCCGCTTGCGGAAGTCGGGCGCGTCTCTGCCGAGGTCATGTGGGAGCGCATCACGTATTTCCTCGAACGTGTCGTTCCCGTCGCCACGGAATACAAAGTCCGATTGGCTTGTCACCCGCACGACCCGGGCGTGCCCCTTGAGGGTTTTCGGGGGGTGGCTCGCGTCCTCGGGAGCGTTGACGGACTGAAGCGATTCATCTCGATTGCCGACAGCGAATACCATGGACTGAACTTCTGTCAGGGGACGGTCGCTGAAATGCTGGAAAACCCCGCCGTCGAAATTCACGATGTCATTCGCTACTTTGGGACGCGCAAGAAAATCTTCAATGTCCACTTTCGAAATATTCGTGGCGGCCGCGGCGACTTCCGGGAAGTCTATCCCGATGAGGGCCATGTGGACATGTTCCAGGCGATGAAGGTTTACAAGGAGGTCGGCTACGGCGGGATGTTGATGCCCGACCACGTCCCCAGCCACCCGGACGACCCCGGCGGGCTTCAAGCGCATGCTTTTGCTTTCGGCTACATCAAAGCCCTCATTCAGGCGGTCAGCAGCGAGGGGTAGTCGCCCTCTCTGCAACCGCTCGATCCCGCGCAAAGCAACTCGGCCTGCTCTCCGGCGATGGCTCTACCTGTTCGGTTGTCGTCCGCACACGGCTCACCGACAGGCACGATGCACATGAAATCATTCCCCGGCGCGACTTGGCCGAGGCGTGGGGCGGGGTTTCGCGTTGACTTCCTTCCTCCCCGCGCTCGGGCAAGCACAGGGCCTGCTCGGTGGGAGCACTCACCAGTACGCCGGAACCTCCCTTCTTCGCCCCGACCTTTTCTCTACGAAATAGATTCTGCCGTTGGCTTTTCCGAACTCGTAGAGCTGTCGCGTGAGGTCAACGTCGTGGCGGCAGTACTCCTCGATCTTGTCCATCATGCCGGCTTTGTACCAGGCGACCGACTGAAGCCCATTAGCCATCTTGCCCATGCCGAGGGTCGCCTGCACAAAACTCTCCAAGCTGACACGAAAGCCGAGGAGAGCCGAGGTCTTCGCGAGGATGTCCAGCGTATTGATTTTTCTCAGGTCCTGCGGGGTGTAAGGCTGTAGCACGACATAGTCGAACTTCAGGAGGTTAAAGCCGATGACAAGCTCGGCCGATAGGAGCTTGTCCGCGAGGGCCGCCGCGTCCGGCTCAAAATATGTCGTGTATAATCCTGTCTCGTAGTCGTAAACGACGCCCAGGGACATCCCGAGTTTGTCGGCGTGTTCCCTTCCGCCGACTTCGTCGAATGCCTGTTTTGTTTCGAGGTCGAAAACCAGCTTCTTCATCAATCAATCCTTTTTCTCTTTCCCGTTACTTGCCAATGCAGAACTTCGAGAAAATCCTGTCGAGAATCTCCTCGTCGGTCGTCTCGCCGGTGATCAATCCGACCGCATCGAGAGCTTCTCGAACCTCGACCGCCGTCAACTCCGGCGAAAGCCCTTCGCGCAAGGCTTTTATCGCCCCATCGAGGGCTTCCTCCGCCCGTTCCAGGGCATCCCGGTGTCGGACGCTTGTTATGATGACCTCTTCCGAAGACGGGACCTCCGCTGACCAAGCTTTCTCGAGGATTTCCCGCCTCAGTTCCTCGATTCCCCAGGATTTGAGCGCGGACGTCCTGACTGAGGGAAAGTCTTTGAACTCCCGGGCCAGCGTCTCAGCGGTTGCATCTGGGGCGAGGTCAATTCTGTTGATGACAATGATGACTTTCTTGCTTTCAGCTTCGCGGAAGATCGCGTGGTCTTCCTGAGACACGCCAGCCTCCGCGTCGAGGACGAGCAGCACCACGTCCGCTTCCCGGAGGGCTTTCTTGCTTCGCCTCACTCCTTCCTTCTCGACGATCCCTCTTGGTTTTCGGATTCCCGCAGTGTCGAAGAGATTCAACGAAACGCCCTGAAGAATGAGCGATTCTTTGAGCACGTCTCGAGTTGTTCCGGGGACGGGCGTTGTGATCGCCACGTCTTTCTCCAAAAGGGCGTTGAGAAGGGTGGACTTGCCGACGTTGGGTTTCCCCGCGATGACGACATTTACCCCCTCAGCGACTTTCACGCCGTCGTCATAGGTGGACAGCAGGTGCGAGACCTTCTCCTTCGCGGAGGAGAGGGCGCCGCACAGTTCCTGCCGGGATGAAATCTCGATGTCTTCCTCGGGGAAATCTATGGACGCCTCGAGGACGGCTGCGACCTCGACAATCTGTGACCGGATCGTCTCGACAGTATCCCGCAGCTTCCCCTGAAGATGTTGCGAGGCGACACGCAATGCCAGTTCGCTTTGGGCGCCGATGAGTTCCTGAACTGCCTCCGCCTGGGAAAGGTCGAGTTTCCCGTTCAGGAAAGCGCGCATTGTAAACTCCCCGGGGTTGGCGGGTCTC
>JAUYEE010000230.1 GCA_030691545.1 bacterium
GAACGTGCAGCGAAAGGTCTTCCACTATTCCGAAAGGAAAGTCCTTCTCCCTTGTTGTGCCTGAAGAGCCCACTTCATTTCCACCGTTCGAATATCCTCAATCAGAAACCCCGTCCACCGGTTCCCGATGTCCTCCGGATAATGGGCGTCCGAGAAGGTCACCAGCGGGTAACCGGATGCTTGGGGGAAGGCCGCGAGTGCGTTTCCCACCGAGGTTCGGGGCGACACCTCCAATGCGTCGAGGGCAAGTCCCTCCGGCACGAAGCCCAGTTGCCCCACGATGCCGAAACTCTCCCGGTCAATATGGGAGGCAATGGCCAACCCGCCGAGAGAATGAATCGCCTCGACAATCGCCTCCAGGGACAAACGGGTGGCGCCGATGAGCAACCGGTCGTTCAGCCCCACGACGCAATCCTCTTCGTTGACGATGACCTGTTCGCCGAAGGCCCGCTCGTCATTGGTCCCTGGGAGACTGTCGTAAACGATTTCCTGCATTTTAGAGAGGCTTGCATCGTTGTCGAAAAAAGCGAGGATGTGAACTTCCTCCTGGGACGTTATCTCCATTCCTCCCAGGACGGGAATCCTCTCCTTCTCCGCAGCCTTTCGGACCGCGACGACGTTTTCCGTTGCGTTGTGGTCGCAAATGCCAATCACATCCAGCCCCTTTCGGAGCGTCTCTTTTACGATGACGCCGGGCACCATGGCCAGACTTCCACACGGCGATAAGCACGTGTGAATGTGCAAATCTGCCCGGAATTCTTTCAACATCGTACCTGCCCGCGAAGGCCGAGTTGGTAGAGCCTTCCGGCGATCTCAAAGGTCGAAAGTTCTGTCACCACGATCGGGACGCGCTCCTGCTCGGCCTTGGACAAGGTTCCCGCCTCAGGCTCGCGGTTGTTGACAATCACAATGCCAGCCAACTCCTTCAGCACCGCCACAGCGACGATATTCTGATGAATCTGTAGCGTGATCCAGAGAAAGCCTTTTTCGGCATGGGCCATCACGTCGCTCAAGAGGTCGCTGGCGTAGGCGCCGAGAACGTCGCGCGATAAGTCGGCGCCGCACGATTTCACCGACAGACTCAGCTCGCGCACGATTTCATCGAGCGTCATTCAGGGCCCTCCCTTTTTGAGATGGAATGTCACGCGAAGGTCCGTTCCTTTTCCCACCTCGGACCGCAGCTCCATTTCATCGGCGCTCTTCTTGATGTTGCACAGACCCATTCCGGCGCCGAAGCCGAGTTCGCGCACCCATTCCGGGGCGGTGGAATAGCCGGGCTGCATCGCCAATTCGATGTCCGGAATGCCCGGGCCTCGGTCCGCAGCGCGCAGAACGATTCCATCGGTCTGCACGATGGCAGAAATGCGCCCCTGGTCAGTGAAAACGACGATGTTCATCTCCGCTTCGTAACTGGCTATGGCCACCCGCCGGACGAGCTGAGGATGGAAGCCCAGCCGGGACAACGTCCTTTTCAACGAGCTTGAGGCCTTGCCCGCGTTGTCAAAGTCCTTCCCCTTGATGTCGTACTCGAGGGTCAAGGACGTTCTGTCTGCCACGGTATCCTCGAAGATGTGGCTGGCGCGGTACCGGTGAATCTCCTCCTCCTGATAATCAATCTCGAGTTTCTTCAAGAGAGCGCGAATGATGTCTCCTTTGCTCAATATACCAATTAATCGCCCGGACTCCCGGTCGAGCACAGGAAACCGGCCGTAGCCGGAGACCTGAAACCGGTTAATGGCGTGCACGACCGGCTCGCCGGCGTAGAGCACCTCGACCTTGGAGGTCATCCGGTCGCGAACTCGGCAGTCCATTTCCCCATTGGCGAGGCACTTGATAAAATCCTCAATACTGATAATGCCGACCAGTCTGCCGGCATCCACCACCGGAGTGCCGGAGATTCGGTTCACCCGAAACAATTCTCTCAGGTCACTCACGCGATTATCGGGGCTGACTGTCACAACGTTCCTGGTCATCACTTCCTCGACCTTCAGTTCATAGGTCAGTTCCTGGACCCTGCCGATTCCCTGACTTTGCTCCACTTGCGTCGCTGCCTCAGGGAGACCACTTGAGCTCAGAGCACCCCGGCAAACCGGCCCTGTAAAGTCGGCCGCACGCCTCAAACATGGGCAATTCCGTCATGAGCAGAGGCAGCCCCTTGCTCTCGGCGAGGCGGATGGTGTCCTGGCCCGGCCGTTTCCCCCTGACGAAGCAAATCGCCTTTACGTCAACCATCTCTGCGGTTCGCACTGCCTGGGGGTTAGTCAGTCCGGTCAGCAAGAGACTGTCGGATTTGATAAAGGCAAGCACATCGCTCATGAGGTCCGACCCGCAGCCCATTTTGACCTCCATCTTGAGGTTAGCGGAGCCGCTTATCACCTCAGCGCCAAGGATTGTCTTCACCTGGTCAAGGGTCATGAGAGTACACCCTTCGTTGTCACGCCTCCTCCGGCTGCTCCAAGTCGCACCTCAGGCATCGTTTAGCTTCTCTGACAGCCATTTCCTCGGTGAATCCCAGTTCGACTTCCGCGAAGTTCTGTTCTCTTTCCTCCACGGGCACAGCGGGCATGGAGGGCTTTTTCAATTCGGCGATCTCTTCGTCGGCCAGCTCCGGTGCCTCCACGCTGACGGCCGGCCGAGTAACCTTGTAGCGGCGCTTGAGCGGCTCGCCTCGGACGTATTTGTCAATCATCTCCGCGGCAATTTTGCCGTGAGCCATGGCCTCTGTGACAGTAAGCGGCCCGGTAACGACGTCCCCGCCGGCAAAAATGCCGCCGTCGCCGCAGTAGAGGGTTTCCGGGTCAACCTCTATGGTCTGCCACTTCGAGAGCCTAAGCCCGTTACCACCGGGCAGCCAGGAAGCGTCCGGCTGCTGGCTCACAGCGGGTATCAGAGTGTCCACTTCGACAGTGAACTCCGAACCGTCAATGGGGATTGGCCTTCTTCTGCCGCTCTTGTCCACATCGCCAAGCTTCATCCTGACGCACTCGATGGCCGACAACTTTCCGTTCCTGGTCAGAACCTTCACCGGAGCGACCAGGTACTCGATCTGGATGCCTTCACGAACGGCCTCTTCCACCTCTTCCTTGATGGCTGGCATCTCTCGCCTCGTCCTGCGGTAGAATATTTTCACGTCCCTGCCGAGCCGCTTGGCTGCCCTGGCTGCGTCAATTGCGGCATTCCCTCCGCCGACGACAATGACCTTCTGCCCGATGTTGACTTCTCGACCCAGGTTCAGCTCGCGGAGGAAATCAACCGCATCCACAACCCCTTGCGCGTCTTCGCCCTCTATGTTCATCTTGAGGCCCTTATGTGCCCCCGTCGCGATGAACACCGCGTTGTACTTCTCCCGGAGTTCCGCCAGTTGCACGTCCCTCCCAACAGCCGTATTCGTGCGAATCTCCACGCCGAGCCTCTTGATGTTGTCTATTTCGTGGTTGAGGATGTCTCTCGGCAATCTGTATTCAGGGATTCCAACGGTGAGCATGCCCCCAGTCACGGGGAGCGCTTCAAAAATCGTGACTCCATAGCCTTTCAAGGCGAGGTAATAGGCGCAGGTCAGACCTGCCGGGCCAGAACCGACGATCGCGACTTTCTTGCCGTTGGTCTCCTGCGGCCTCGCCTCGACTTCGATGCCTTGCTTCATCTCATAATCTGCCAGGAACCGTTTCAAAGCCCTGACAGCTATCGGGTCGTCGCCAGCCGCCCCCAAGCGGCATTTGTCCTCACAGGGGTGATGGCACACTCTGCCGCAGATCGCGGGCAGGGGATTTTCTCTTCTAACAATGTCAACGGCTTCGCGAAACTTGCCCTGTGCGATGAGTCCTATGTAGCAGGGAACATCCTGGCCGAGAGGGCAGGTATGCTGACAGGCCGAAGAGATTATCCCCTTGCAGACGGTTGCCGGGCATCTCTTGTACTTGACGTGGGCCTCGTATTCTTCCCTGAAATGTCGGAGAGTGCTCAGGACAGGGTTGGGCAGCGTTTGTCCTAAGCCGCACAGGGAGCTGTCCTTGATAGCGCTGCCGAGTTCTTCCAGGAGATCGAGGTCGGCCTCGGTGCCCTCGCCATTGCAGATGCGATCCAGGATTCCCAGCAGAATCTCAGACCCATCGCGGCACGAAGCGCATTTCCCACACGACTCGCTGTTGGTGAACTGCGTAAAGTATCGCGCGATGTCCACCACGCAGGTGTCCTCGTCCAAGACAATCATTCCGCCCGAGCCCATGATCGAGCCGGCTTCGGTCAGACGCTCGTAATCCACAGGAAGGTCTATGAGGCTCGCCGGGATACAGCCGCCCGAGGGCCCGCCGGTCTGAACGGCTTTGAACTTCTTGCCGTTGGCCACGCCGCCGCCTATGTCATAGACAATCTCCTTAAGGGTGATTCCCATAGGCACTTCGACCAGACCGGTATTGTTGATCTTGCCCACGAGAGAAAACACCTTCGTCCCTTTGCTTTTCTCGGTACCGATGGAGGAGAACCACTCAGCTCCTCGAAGGACTATGGGAGGTATAGTGGCCCAGGTCTCGACGTTGTTGATATTCGTGGGTTTCCCCCACAGCCCGCTCTGCGCCGGGAAGGGAGGTCTTTGCCTCGGCTCAGGGGGCCGCCCTTCGATAGAGGCAATCAGCGAGGTTTCTTCCCCACAGACGAAGGCCCCCGCCCCTCTTTTGATGTGGATGTCGAAGCTGAAGCCTGTCCCGAATATGTCCTCTCCCAGAAGACCATACTCTTTGGCCTGGTGGATAGCGATTTCGAGTCGGCTGACAGCGAGAGGGTATTCGTTTCGAATGTAGACATATCCCTCTGCAGCTCCGATGGCGCGGGCCCCAATGATCATCCCCTCCAGGACCGAATGGGGATCCGCTTCCACGATGCTGCGGTCCATAAAGGCGCCGGGATCCCCTTCATCACCGTTGCAGATGATGTACTTGGGTTCACCTTCTGCATTTCGGCACAGCTCCCACTTTCGCCCTGTGGGAAAGCCGGCGCCTCCCCTACCCCGCAGCCCGGAGGCTTTGACGGTTTCGATGATTGCTTCGGGGGTCATGTCACTCAGGGCCCTGGCAAGGGCCTTATAGCCGTCCCTGGCGATATACTCATCAATCTTCTCCGGATCAATCAGGCCTCGGTTTCGCAACGTGATGAGAGTCTGGCGGGCAAAGAAACCGATATCCATCATCCGGGGAATCGGCCTTTCCTCAGCGGGCGGAGTGAACATCAATCGCTCAACGGGCCGTCCCTTCAGGAAATGCTCTTCGACCAGGTACGGAACATCTTCAACGGTCAGTTGCTGATAGAAGATCCCATCGGGCATAACGGTCATCACGGGGCCGACGGCGCAGAAGCCATTGCAGCCGGTCATCACTACCGCGACCTCGTGCTCAAGCCCCTGCTTCACCAGCTCCTTTTCCAGGGCTTCTTTGACGTGAAACGACTTGTTAGACACACAGCCCGTGCCCGCACAAAGCATGAGGTGGGTTCTATAAGCCTTCACTTCATCTCCCGGCGCCGTTGTCCGCATCAAGAGACCCTCTCGCTCCCTTTGGCAAGAACGTACTCCTCAACAATCTTCCCGCCAAGGACATGCTCAGCGAGAATGCGGCGCATTTTGTCGGGGGTCAGGTCCACATATTTAATTGGGGCCTCGCCTTTCAATTCCACCGTGGCCATCGGCTCGCGGCTGCACAATCCTGCACATCCCGAACTTGTAAGAATGACATCTTTGATGTCCTGCTTCTCGAACTCCTCCAAAAGCGCGCTCATGATCCCTCTTGCTCCCGCGGCGATACCACAGGTGCCCATGTGCACGGTAATCTTCGCGTTGCCGGCGCCCTCACGAAGGACGGTGGCTCTTCTTACCCTTTCGGCGATCTTGTCGAGGTCTTCGATCTTTATTCTTGGCATTGCTCCACCCATCCGCCTAACTGTTTTTGTACGCTGAGAGTATCCCTGCAACCTTGGATTCACTCACGTGGCCGTACAAATCCTTCCCAACGGTCATCACGGGCGCTAACCCGCAGCAGCCGAGGCAACGCACGGCCTCCAGTGTGAAGTTCATATCATCCGTTGTTTCGCCCTTCCTTATCCCGAGTTCCTTTTCCAGGGCTCTCATAACCCGCGGTGCCCCCTTAACATGGCACGCGGTGCCTGTACAAACGGTGACGATGTGTTTTCCCCTTGGCGTCAAGCTGAATGCTGCGTAAAAACTGGCGATTCGGTAGATGAGGCTCAGAGGAACATGAAGCTGGCGGGACAGATGGCGCAATATGTTTTCGGGAAGATAGTTGTAGACGGAATTCACGCTTTGCAGAATGGATACCAGCGCTCCGCTTTCTCCGTGGTGCTCGTGCAGAATCTCGTCTATTCTCACGCGATCTTCAGGAGAGACATCAATAGCAGTCTCTTCTTCATCCACAATGTAGATCTCGTTCCTGACCGGGCAATTGGCCATGCACTGCCCGCACCCCGTGCACTTATCCTCCCTGACAAAGCGCGGGCGACGGCGGACAGTAGCCTTGAAGCGCCCCGGCTGGCCCTCCAGTTTTTCCACATCGGCGAGAGTAATGACCTTTATGTCCTTGTGCCTTCCGATCTCGACGAGACGCGGGGCCATGGTGCACATGGCGCAGTCGTTGGTGGGGAAGGTCTTATCGAGCTGGGCCATGACCCCGCCAATGCTGGGTTTGTTATCGAGCAGATAGACCTTGAAGCCGGATTCCGCCAGGTCTAAGGCAGCCTGCATTCCGCCGATGCCGCCTCCGACGACAAGAACGGCGCCGCTCTTCCCGTCGCTTCCTGGACTCTTAGAGCTCATTGCGGGGTAGACCTCACTATCTATTCGTGCCGGGAGGTTCCCTGCGCAAGCCCGTGACGCGCAGGGGTTCTCACGCTTCAGGAATATCCTCGCCTTGCCGCGGCACCTCGACTTCGGCTATGTATTGATAGTACGGGCACTCGTCGCACGAGCCACCGCAGAAAACCTGCTGGTGACCGGCATGTTGTCTCAATATAAAGCACTCTTTCGCTTTCGTCTTGAAAACCAGGCAATCCTGGCAATTCCTATCTCCAACAATCGGACAAGTTTTGTTACGCTCGTGAAACTCCCAGCAGTACAAATACTCCTTGATCGGGAGCGAATCCTCTGAAAGACCCAGCGTTGCTCTCGCTTCGTCTTCAACGGGAAGTCCCTGTCGCTCCATAAACTCCAATAGGTCCCCGGGGAGAACGCGCCACTGGCCGTGTTGCGTGAGTCGGTGGCCTCGGAGTTGGTCGGTCTCCAACCACCTTTTGACAGTATCGTGTGAGCATCTGCAAATGCTTGCTATGTGGCCTGTTGTGAGGATTACCTTATGCTTCACGGTTCTACATCCGTGCTGGCAACAGGGCCTGTATATTCAGAAGATACACTAAGCCGTAGTTTGCACTTTTTGCGTTCTTAGCGTGGTTTTATCTTCTGGGAGAGACCTTGTCAAGAGAAAAATCATGAAAAGGATCAGCCGCCGCATATCTTCGCTGATCCACGGCCGCCCACGAGAGCAGGCCAGAGCGCCTTATTATCACATCATCCCTCGGCGAGCTGGCCCGGACGCGGTGAGTGTAAGGGCGCCTTCCCAGCGGTAACGCTCGAGCGCAAAGCACCCGGCGGGTGCCCGCCGGCGAGAAGGCATGCGCATCCACGGCGCAGGGTCAGGCAGGCGACGCTTCCGGAAGATGGGCTATTGACCAGGCCAGTCAAGGCTGGTATCTTATTGACGAGGTAATTGCGGAGGAGTGGCCGAGAGGACTAAGGCGGCGGTCTTGAAAACCGCTTCTCGTTCTGCGAGACGTGGGTTCGAATCCTACCTCCTCCGCCAACATGTGGGGGGCTTGTCGCTGACTGTTTGAGCTTGCCCGTCTGTTCTTTGCATCGTAGAATCTTTCCTACCTCAGACCCACAGAGGATTTCCTGAGAAGAGGGCAAGGTTTTTGTTTATCTTCGAGAAATACATCCTGAAGAAGCTGGTCGCCGTGTTCCTGCTGACGATCATATTTTTCACGGCGATTCTTTTCATCTTCAACGTCTTTCGGATTGCGAGGCACGTCGCGGCGGGTTTGCAACTGTCCCTCGTATTCAAATTGTTCGTGTATCTGATTCCGTCGCTCCTGGGCTTCTCGATCCCGTTTGCGGCGCTGGTGGCTTGTCTTCTTGTTTACGGGAAACTTTCAGCACAGAACGAGCTACTCGCCCTGCGAGCCAGTGGGGTCAGCCTCTATCGTACGGCGTCAGCCATGGCGATGCTCGCGGCAGGAGCGTTTCTTCTTTCGCTCTTGGTGTTTGGGGTCATTTCCCCTGCGGGTAAGTTCGCCGTACGGAAGCTCCGCACCCAGCTCGGCAGCGTCAATCCGCTTTTTCTTTTTGAACCGGGGGAAACTACGACCATTTCGGGATATAGTTTCTATCTGAAGAAGAAACAGGGGAATCACCTGACCGATGTCAGGATCAGCCACGCCGATAAGGAAAATGTCTCCACGTGGATCGGCGCGGAAACGGCGACGATGCAACACCGCAAGGACTCCGGGACCCTTGCCCTGACGTTGAAAGGTGTGACGTCAAGCATGCGCAAGCGGGGCGGAGACGAGCTCTGGAAGGAAACGGCGGAGAGCATGACCATCGAATTCGATCTTGCCAGTATTATGGCGCGCATCGAAATCGAGAAAGAAGAGGATGAGATGACTTTCCGGGAACTGCTGGCGCGCGCGAGACTTTCCGCCGAGTCAGGCGGCGATGTAGGTCTCTACACGATGGAACTCAATAAGAGGCTGGTTTTCTGTCTTGCGTGTCTTTCCTTTGCTGTGATCGGGGCGCCCCTTGGGATGCGGATTCATCGGGGAGAAAAGACGGTGGGCGTCTCCATTGGACTGGCGCTGGCGATGTCGTTCTACACGGTGGTGATGTTCGCAGAACGGCTCAGAGACAACCCGGCGATGCATCCTCGCCTTGTGATGTGGCTGCCGAATGTGGTTCTCGTGCTTTTGGGAATCTACTTCTTCCGAAGAGTTCGCCGGGGCATTGGGTGAAGATGAGACTGATTGACCGACACGTGCTGCACAATTTCTTTGTTCCCTTTGTTTACATTCTGGTGAGTGTGCTTGGCTTGTTCCTGGCATACGATGTCTCCACGAAGACGGCGAGGTTTCTGAGACATCACGTCCCCTTTCCGACGATTCTCCGCTTTTACTCCATGTACATCCCACAACTCATCGCCCTGGGACTGCCGATCATCACCTTGCTGGCGGTGGTCTTAGGAATCGGGAGAATGACCCGGAACAATGAGATTACCGCCATGCGGTCGTGTGGAGTGAGTGTTCTGCGGATTGCGCTGCCCATTCTGGTGACGGGCGTTTTGTTTTCGGCAATTAGCTTCGTTCTGTTCGAGGAAGTCGTCTCTCGAACGTTCGGCGAGATGAAGCGGTTTGAAGAAGAGATCAAAGGGAGGGCGAATGTCACGGAAACCATCCGTGGAGGCCATTTCCTGACGGATGAAACAGGGTCCTTGCTCACTTTCGAGGCGTTTGACCCCGGGCGCAAGCAGTTGGACGGCGTGCGCTGGGAAAGCGAGACGGACAGTCCTTCAAAAAAGCGCGTGATTACGGCTGAAATGGCACTCTGGATACAGGACGCCTGGTGGGCAGGCAGCGCGACTGTCGAGTATCCTGACGGAACTTACACTTTCCACAGGAAAATGAAGATGTACGACTGGACATTTCTCCCGACAGAGATCAAGGGGAGAAAGTTCCCGGAGGAGATGCAGTTCGGGGAGCTTCGCCAGAACATCGTGAAGTACAAAACCGCCCCCCAGAAGGTGAGAGAACTTCGCATCCAGGTAAACCGACGGGTCGCGCTCCCCTTACTGAATCTTGTCGTGGTCTTAGTGGCGCTGCCCTTCGCGGTGAAAAGCGGGAAGCGCGGCGGAAGCGTCGCGGTCGGCGTTGGGATTTCAATGCTCCTGTGCCTGGCGTACTACGGGGTGACCGTTCTTCTGTCGCTGGTCAAGTCGGTTCCGCCGTGGGCTGGTGTCTGGCTTCCCAACATCCTGTTCGGGGCCGGCGGAGGGGCGGCCACGTTCCGCCTCGATTGAGGGGCGAGTGCAGTTGGAGGGCAGGTACGGCACGGCCTCCGAACGGAACGGCAGCAAACTTATCACTTCCGCGGATGCCTCACAGAGGCTCCCGCCCGAAGGGACCGAAGCCGAGATTTCGCTCCCATGGCTCCGGCTCCGTCCACGGCTTGCTTCCTTCATCCTCCCGAACCTGGCCACATCCGACGATACCCGCCATTGCCACCAGGAGAAGTGCCAGAAACACCAGTCTTTTCACGTTGACTCTCTCCTCGATTTAGAATTTTTTCACGCCGTCGCTGACCTGCACATCCTCTTGCATCCAGTCGGCAACCAGGTCAGCGGCCGCCATTTTCTCATATACCTTAACGACCTGCGCCTTTCCGATGAAACGATTTCCTCGGTGCACAATCAGAACAACGCCTTTCTCCAGACCGTGGATCTTCCCAACATCTATGACAACGAAGTTGTGCTTCGGGTTGACGACTAAGACGCGCCCGCTGAACCGTCGTCCCGTGGTTACCTTCACCTCGCCCACGTCCACGGAACCGGGTATCTTGCCGGTGCGTTCCGCGATCTGACGTTCGAGTTCTCGCTTTTCTTGTCTGACCTCCTCGAGCTCTTCCCGAAGCTCTTCGTTCGTAGCAGTAAGCTTCGTTGAAGTCCCAGCGGGAGAAGAGACTTCTCTTGCCTCCGGGCGCCTCGCGGCTTTCACGTTCAAAGCGAACTGATTACGGGCGCTCACGAAAACATCTCTCGCTGCACGCTTCACTTCGGACGCCGCATTCGCCAAACGGGTCAGCGGCAGGCCTCTCACGGCTCGCAGCAAACGTGTCGGCGTCACTACGGACCCCCTCTCATCCGGAGGGCGTGCCTGTGAAACAGAGGCAACAAGAGTCGTTCGGAAACGCTTCCACTCTTTGGCGGCTGCACTCTGTGCTCGTCCCACGGGCGAGAACAGGCGTTCCGCAGAGAAAGACCTCAGCGCGTTGGCCAAGCGCGATGGCCGACCGGGCACCAACGAGCCGACCTGTGCCGGGAGAGACTGGCCAGGCACCGGCAAGCTCTCCGGGGGGATGTTTGGTGACACGCCCCCGAGAGCTTCTCTCTCTCGGGCGAGCTCGTCAGCGACCTTCTTCGCCTCACGGAGCTCCTCGACGAGTTCCCTGTTTTTTTCCTCGAGGAGGCGAAGCTGCTGGCTCAGGCCCCTCAACCGGCCCTGTGCGGCGAGCCGCTGTTGCTTCTCGTTTCTGTGCAACTGGTAAAAACGCGACGAAACTCCAACCGCCGCGATGCAAACGGCACCGCAGAGGAATACGACCCACCGTGGAAAAGGAGACCGTCGGTCGAAGCTCCCGTCCATTGCAGGAAACTATAACACTCGCACAGATAGGCGTCAAGACGCGCCATCAGGAGTGGTAGAGCCGGCTTCCAGCCGCTTCAGCAGGCGGCAAGATGCCGCGCCAAGGGCAGAATCGCCAGCGAGATTGACCGCGGCCCGGCGGGATGCTAACATTTACTTGTAACGATAGCGTCGCTGGCGTGATGCGAAGGCGCGGCGGCGACGGAAAGGTGTGATCCTTCGGCAAGTGAGATGCAGGCGGGGACGCCTGCGCTACAGAGGAGAAAGGCGAGCGCACGTGAACGCTCCAAAGGCTGAGCGCGAAATGTTCGGCGGTGCAGTTGTTCTCCTGGTGAGAGCAAGCGCGAGTGGGGCAACTCTGGCTGCCAGAGCTCTCGATGCCGTCGGAGTAAAAGCGCGAAAGGTTGCTGTTCCCGCGGAAGCTCTGGAGTTGATTCGAGGCGACGACTTCGACGTTATCATCGGCGAAATGAAGATGGACGAGGCAACAGGGCTGGAGTTGCTGAAAATTGCGAAGACTTTTCGACCGGAGACGGACGTGGTTCTCCTGGACAGGTCTCCCTCCGTCGGCGCCGCAGTGCGTGTGCTCTCCCAGGGGGCATCCGGTTATGTAACGGAAGACAATTTCGATGCGCTCGCGTCTTCTTTGCGCGCTGTCCTGGCAAAAAGAGCCCTGGCATCCTACGATAGCCCGGCCAGAGAGCCGGAGGATTCCTCCTTTGGTGGAATTGTGGGCGCCTCGGACTGCGTGAGGGGGATTTTTCAACTGATACGAAAGGTCGCCCCTTCGACGGCGCCGGTGCTTATTCAGGGCGAGAGCGGGACCGGAAAGGAACTCATCGCCCGAGCGATTCACGACAATAGCCCTCGGAGGGACCGGCGGTTTCTGGCGATCAACTCCGCTTCTTTGCCGGAAACGCTTCTGGAAAGTGAGCTGTTCGGCTACCGGCGAGGAGCGTTCACGGGCGCCCAGACCGACAAAATGGGGTTGCTGGAAAGCGCCGACGGCGGGTCGGTTCTGCTCGATGAGATCGGCTCGATGTCCAAACAGCTCCAGAGCAAACTCCTCCGCGCGATGGAAGAAGGAGAGATTATGCCGGTGGGAAGCACGGAAAGGGTCAAGGTTGACGTGAGGTTTCTGGCGGCATCCAACCGGGACCTCTGGGAGATGGTGCTGTCGGACGAGTTCCGGAAGGAGCTTTATTACCGGCTCAACGTCATCGAGATTGATGTTCCGCCGTTGAGGGATAGGAAGGAAGACATCCCGTTGCTGACCGAGCATTTCCTGCGGAAGCATTGCGGAGACCTCGGTGTCCAGCAGAAGTCGGTAGGCAAGGCGGCCTTGCGAAAGCTTCTTGGCCACCGCTGGCCCGGCAACGTTCGTGAATTGGAGAACGTTATCCGGAGAGCAATCATTCTCTCCAAGGGACCTGTTATCCTGGCAAGAGATGTTCAACTGCAACGATCGTTCTCGGCGAGCGCTTCCGAACGGGCGGACTTGCTGTCCATGCCGTATCACAAGGCAAAAGGCGTTGTGGAGCGCGAATTCCAGAAGGCGTACGTGAGCCGTCTGCTTTCCCGGTCCGGGGGAAAGATGAAAGAAGCGGCCCAGCGTTCGGGATTAAGTCGGCAATCCATTCACCAAATCGCTAAGAGGCACGGACTCAAATGAGAGAGTCCTTTGTGCCCAACACGACGGGAGCGCCTCGTCTGTCAAAGGGATTGTGCCTTTGTGTCTTTGTGGTTGTTCCGTCCCCTGGCGCTCATGTGTCGGCGCCCTGGCGTGGCGGGGGTGTTACGACTGAGGCAAGAAGCTCCGGAGCGGTCGCTCCGGCGATGTGAAGGAGTCGCATGTTCGATAGCTCAAACCGTTTCCTCCACGGGTTTTTCATCTTGTTTCTGTGCATTCTCCTGTTGATGCTCGTGATGGTCGCAGTGATGGTCCGCTACAACGCAGATACAGAAGAAGAGGGTGTTCCTTCCTCGGCTTCCGAAAAGGGGCGCGAAAAAGCCGAGGCGGGAAGCCGGGACCTGACAGGGCTTTACCGGGCTAACCTATTCGTAATCAACCTGTGCTTGGTGGTTCTGGGGGAAACGCTGCTGATGGTCGTGTTCGTGAGGTACACTGTTCCGGCGACGCTCATCGCGACGCTCATCGTGCTGTTCGTGGGTTTTCAGCCGAGCGATAAGTTGCGCATGGAAATGTTCCCCAGATTCATGTCACGATTTGTGACGAACCGCTACGCGACCCTGAGCCACAGCGACCTTGTGCTGTTAGTGATTCTGAATGGTTTGATCATGGCGTTCTTGATGAGCGTCTTGTTGAAGGAACGCCTCTCCAAAAAGGAAACCGAGGAGCCCGCGAGCAAGCAGCCGTGAACTGGAGAAGTTTTGTCAAGCGCAGCGTCTATTATCCGGTGCGAAACAGCCTGCCGTTTCGTCGGCCGGAGCGCCCGGAAGGGGTCTGCATGTGGCCCTGGCGGGGGTTGGTCATTTACTGCGACCTCGATACAACCTGCAACTGCGGGACCTCGCTGAAACAACTCCTCACAGGGAATGTCCGCTCCGGCGTAAGAAGAGTCTGGCAGGGGAAGCTGTACCAGGAAATACGGCGCGGCTGGTTAGCGGGGAGAATTCCTTATTTCTGCCGGGGCTGTCCCGTTCCCTTTATGAAGACGCTGAATGGCTATCCGTATCTTCTGAGGGAGAGACCGGAGCTTCCTGATTACCCGCCGCTCCTTCAAATCGAGCCGACAGCGGCCTGCAACCTCCGATGCCCACAGAAAGCCTGCGACCAGAAGCTGATCCGGAACCATCGGCGGAAGATGTTTATGAGTCTCGACGAATTCAGGGATTTGATAGACGAGGCGGGAGCGCACACAGAGACGATCAACTTCTTCAACTTCGGGGAGCCTTTTCTGCAGAAAGATGCCATCTCGATGGTCGCGTATGCAAAGAAAGTCAATCCCCGAACCTTCATTCTCTCGGATACGAACGGGCATTTTTTCAGGAGCCGTGACAAGCAGGAGGCGATTGTGGAATCGGGGATTGACCGCCTCGTTTTTTCGGTGGATGGAGCCCTCCAGAGCAGCTATGAGAAATATCGCGTCGGCGGAAACATCGAGGTGGCGCTGGAAGCCATGCGTGGAATCGTTGACATTCGAAATCGCCGAGGGTTAATGAAGCCGGAAGTCATCTGGAAGTACATCCTGTTCTCGACGAACGACTCCGACGAGGAAATCACGAAGGCCGAGGAAATGGCGAGAGAAATCGGTGTGCCTTTGAGATGGCACATCACCACATTCCCCAAGGGATGGCCGTCGGTTCGCTTTCAGAAGGTGGCAGACTTGCCTGTGAGAATGAGGGAAAACCTGTTCTGCGCAGAGCTTGCGTGAACCTCCGGCGCGAGTTGGTCGGGAGTGAGATTTGGCTGGGTTCGCCCGCACTAATACTCGATTCCACGGCGTGCTGGGACACCGGAGTTAAAGTAATGCTTTATCTTCCGCATCTCGGTGACCAGGTCAGCATGTTGAATGAGGAGAGGGGAATCCACGCGACCGGTGAGGACGAGTTCGGTTTCCGGGGAGGTGCGAGCAAGCTCCATCAGGGCAATCAGTTGCTTCTCTTCAAGAACACCTACCTGCGCCAACCAGAGAATCTCGTCAAGAACTACGAGCGCGTGGGCCTTTTCCTGGAGAAGTCTGACCGCCAGGTCGTACCCGCGCTTTGCCTCATGGACATCCTCTTCGGTCATCCCGCCCCGGAACTCGCAGCCCCGCCGAAAGCGGGGCAGCCCGCTGGAGAAAACGTCCACGTTCGGGATTGAGCGCAGAATCGGGCGCTCCGAATAGCCCGGCCCTTCTGAGGCATCCGAGGGTTCACCCTTGTCGAAAAACACAATGGCAACCTTCAGTCCCGCTCCAGCAGCTCTCACAGCCAGCCCGATGGCGGCGGTCGTCTTTCCCTTACCCTCTCCGATGTAAAGCTGGACCATAGTTCCGTTCGTCCTCGCGCTTCGACGGATCGGTTGGTGCACCTGTGGAGACGCAGCTCACGAGACGCCGACGGCTCCGCGAAGTGAAAGCACGGTTCGTCCGACCGCCTCGGCGATGCGGCCAACACTCTGCATGAGTCTCGCGAAATCCTCGGGGCGCAGCGACTGCTCGCCGTCGCTG
>JAUYEE010000278.1 GCA_030691545.1 bacterium
GCAAACTCCGCTACGGGCATCTTCCATAGGGGCGCAGGACTGTATGACTGCGATGGAACCATCCAAAACAACACGATTACGGACAACGAGGCAACCGACGCAGGTGGGGGATTATCTATGTGCGATGGAACGATCGGGGGCAATGTCATTGCCCGGAACTCCGCCAATTACGGAGGGGGGTTACATTCCTGCGACGGCACGATTCGGAACAACATCATCACGGGCAACTCGGCGGAATGGGGCGGCGGCGCGCTGGGCCGGTGCAGAGGCGCAATCCGCAACTGCATTATATGGGGGAACAGGGGTCCGAGCGGCCCCCAGCTTCAGGACTCGAGTATCCCGACGTATTCCTGTATTGAGGGTTGGAGCGGGGGGGGGGACAAGGCAACATCGCCTCGGAACCGCGGTTCGTTGACGCGAGCGCGCGTAATTATCACCTGCAAGAGGGCTCCCCGTGCATAGATGCGGGGGTGGGTGGTTACTGGTTCGCCTGGCCCCAGCGGGACGCGGATGGCAACTGTCGTCTCGTTGGCCTCGCGGTGGATATGGGATGCTACGAGTACGGCTCCTCCCCGGACGCGGATGGGGACCTGCTGTCGGACGCGGACGAGTGGGCAGCCGCGACGGACCCCCTTACCGACGACAGTGACGGCGACGGGCTTCGCGATGGTCTGGAGCTTCTGCGCGGGAGCAACGCGCTTCAGGTAACGGCTCCCGGTATCCTCAATGTGCCTTCGGACTTTGCCACTATCCAGCAATCCCTGTGCGTCTCTCTGGCAGGCGATGAGATCATCGTTTCGCCCGGCGCCTACCCCGGAAACCTTCAGTTTTGCGGTCCTGACATCATCCTGCGCAGTTCGGACCCGGGTGACCCCAACGTGGTAGGGTCAACGGTCATTGACGGGGGCGGCCTGGGGCCAGTCGTGTCCTTCATGGGCGGCGAGAGCCAAGCATGCGTGCTTGCGGGGTTCACGATCCGGAATGGCCACAGCGTCTGGGGCGGCGGAATCCTCGGGGGAACATACTCTGATCACACGCGCGCCATCATCGAGAACAACACGATAACGGGCAACTCGGCGGGTTACGGCGGCGGGCTGTGTGCCTGCAACGGGACGATCCAGAACAACACGATAACGGGCAACTCGGCAGGGTATTCGGGCGGCGGGCTGGCGTCATGCTACGGCACGATCCAGAACAATACGATAACGGGTAACGCGGCGAAGTGGTACGGCGGCGGGCTGAGCCGGTGCAACGGGACGATCCGGAACAACACGATAGCGGGCAACTCGGCGGAATGGAGCGGCGGCGGGCTGACTTTCTGCGGCGGCACGGCCCAGAACAACACGATAACGGGCAACTCGGCGGAATATGACGGCGGCGGGCTGTATGAATGCGACGGCACGGTCCGGAACTGCATTCTATGGGGCAACACAGCTCCGAGTGGCCCCCAGCTTCAGTACTCGAGCATCCCGACGTATTCTTGCATCGAGGGGTGGACCGGAGACTCGGAAAAAAGGAACATCTCGGCCGAACCGCGCTTCGCTGGCCCCGATACTGGCGATTTTCGGCTTTTGCCTTCCTCGCCGTGCATTGATGCGGGTTACAACCACCCCTCGCTCCCCCCCACGGATATTGTCGGCATGCGCAGTATCATGTTCGGCGGAAAAAGCCTGACGGTGGACACAGGGGCGTGGGAATATTACGTCAACGCCCTTTCCCGCGAACTCGGCGGCAACGCCGTTCTCACCTGGAGTAGCCTCACGGGAAAAAGCTACCGAGTCGAGCGTTCCAGCGACATGCTCACCTGGCAGACCGCCGCCGAAACCGTCCCGTCCCTCGGAGACACCACGACCACGTGGACAGACACGACCGCCCCCTTTCTCTCTCCCGGTGTCCAAATCCGGTATTACCGGACTGTGGAAAGGTAGTGTAATCCGAGTCAAGCCGGCAGGGGTGGGCGGCTCTATTGTGGTGGCATGGCTTATTGCGCCCTTTCAGGGCTTGAATGATTCGATTCGATTGGACCCCAGGGCGTTGCCCTGGGCTATAGTATTGCGCCCTTTCAGGGCTCCGTCCAAGAGAAGAGCCCGAGCCCCAACGGGTCCCGCCAAAGGCGGGATTAGTCTCTCCCAGGCGGGTTCGCCCTCTGCGCCCTTCGCCTGCCCGTTCTCGCTCACAGGCTTGAGACCCTGCGCTTCGCATCGTGCGCGCTTTTGCTGCCCGTCCAGCCGAACGGCCAGGGTGTTCTTCGTGGTTCTATCGATTCCCGCGTCCCATGGAGACCGGCTCGGGCGCAGGTGAACCTTTGGTGTCCTTCGTGGTGAGAAGAGACACCTTCTTCACCACGAAGAGCACGCCTGCCCGCGTGCGCGCAGGCATCATAGTCGGCCTGGCGGACAGTGCGCGCTTCTGGGCGGCGTGGGGTCGCACCGCCAGGGAAGCACACGAAGCCCTGCGTGCCCTGAGAAGAAGAAACGAAGATTTCGACAGGATAACAGGATAGACAGGATAGTTCGGAAAATCCTGTTAATCCTGTCTGGTGTTCCTCTGCCTTGTCCCTCGCCGTGGTTTCCGGAGGCGGTCTGGACTGCCGACTGACGATGACAATCGGGATCGGGGCCGGCGGGCGAGCACGGGCAGGCTCGCCCTCGGAATCGGGGGCAGGCCGGATCGGGCGCAGGTGAACCTTTGGTGTCCTTCGCGGTGAGAAGAGCCACCCCCTTCACCACGAAGAGCACGCCTGCCCGCGTGTGCGCGCAGGCGCCGTAGTCGGCCTAGCGGACAGTGCGCGCTTCTGGGCGGCGTCGGGTCGAACGGCCAGGGAACCACACGAAGCCCTGGGCGCCCTGAGAAGAAGAAACCTTGCGGCGCCTGCAGGGGCAGGCTCGCCCTCGCACGGGAACCAGCCCGGGGACATGTTTCGCTTTGGCGGAGTCGAACCGGGGGCAGGATGCCCCCGAGACAGCCGGCAGGATGCCGGCGGTACGGCGGCACAGACCCCCCGACGCATTCCTGCCTGGCCAATCATCACCCATCGAACGCCTCGCCACTCAAACGTAGCCGCAGCCCCGAAGAGACGCAGTCTCCGTTGACGTGTGGTGTTCGATTCGGGTTGACGCTGCACAGCAGGCAGTTTTACAGTGGGTACGCACGTTGAATCTGGAGGTTAGATAATGCGGAAAGTCGTTCTAATTTTGCCGGTTGTTCCGCTGCTAAGCTCCGCCGGGGCGAAGGTGTATTCGCCGCGAGTCGTTTCGCCGCAGAATGCGGATGCTTACAGTCTGAAGACCTTCGGGCAGTTTCGTCGCTGGCGGGACCTGACAAGAGATGAGCGCGCTTACGAGGTGTACAAGTATCTGGCAGATACACACACTGGGCTTTTCCACATGAACGAGGTTCTCGAGGGAAACGACATCTTGTCGGAATACACGACGGTCCGCGACCCCATCAAGATTATCAACGTGTACGGCTACGCGTACTGCGCCATTCTGGGGCCCGTCATGGCGGGGATATGCGAAGGAATCGGGATTGGTCCCTCGCGCACGCTCACGCTGCCCGACTGGAGTCATGTCGCGGCCGAGACTTTCTACGACGGCACGTGGCACTATCTCGACATTGACGTACGGGCGGTGTTCCGGCGACCGGACGGGACGCTCGCTTCAATGGACGATGCGCGGCGCGATCCCTCACTCTGGAAAAGGCCGCCCGGACCTTTGTTCTTCCCGAATGATGCCCTGGAGAGAACACGAGAGATTTACGTCAACACGCCGGTTCATCACTATCACGATTTCTTCTCGACGGGGCATACGATGGATTTTGTCTTGAGGCAGGGCGAGACGTTCACCCGCTGGTGGAAGCCGCAGGGCGGCCGCTGGCATCATGCTGACGTTTACAATCAACAGGACTGGTTGCGGAAACTGATTGAAGAAGAGCCGCGTGGGCCCAAGCCCAATCACCGGGACTTCACGGTTCACAATTACGGGAATGGCCGGCTTGTTTACGACCCAAATCTGAGGAAGGGCTCCACGGACTTCGAGGACGGCGCCTACGATTTTGAGAACGTACAACTCGGCGACTCTGGTCTGACGCTTGTCAAGCCGGGCAGCGGCTACGCCATTTTCGAGGTTCGGACTCCCTACATCATCGTGCCCGTCGTTGGCGATCTCGGGACCACGGATGATGACCACGACGCCTCGGTCGTGGAGATGGATGCCGTTGGCGCCACGGTGTTCCTTTCCCTCGACAATGGCATGCGCTGGCAGGAGGTTAAGGCAGTGTCCTCACCCGCGAGGCTGGATTTGACGCAATATGTGAGTGGGACATACGGCTATCTCCTCAGAATCGCGCTCGAGGGGCAGCCCGGCGAGGCTGTTCTGCGCTCACTCAAAATCACGACGTGGGTTCAGGTCGCCCCGGCATCGCTCCCGTCTTTGAGAAAGGGAAGCAACCGGATGGAGCCAAGATCTGGCGACCATTACGGACTTCAGACCCGAGTCGTCGAGATTCGCCCGAAGTTGAATAACCCCGATGAGTTCTTCAGACATCTGTGGCGTCCACCCACTGACTACGACCCCGCACGGAAAACGGAACGGGTGCGGGGGGAGTTCGTCGTGAAGGTTGAGGCACCGCCGAAAACCCGGATCGCCTGGTTCTCCGCTGGCGGGAGTTTCCGCACGCATCTTCATGCCGCCGCGAGTCGGACACGGAACTCGATAGGCTATGCGGTGGAGGAACCGAAGAACTTCCGGGTCATCTACCAAGCGGATGTCCCCCCAGACACCGAGCACTGGCATTACAATGCGGATTGCGAGGTCAAACTGGAAACGCCTGCGAAAGCGCTCTACATCCGTTATGTTGGCGATCCGGCGGTGAACAACGTCCGCATCTACGCCCATTGTCTGGACGAGAATCCGCCGCGCCCCACACGCGTCAACATCACCCACACCTGGCTCGAGGACGGTATCCCCCGGCGCGCGACCTTCTGTCTCCAGGAACCGACGTCTTATGAAATCGTCGCGGGTTCGGAGCCCGAGGACGTATCCGTCGAGATTTCTGTCCCCAGCGATGATGGAAAATGATCCCTCTGTTCTCTTTCGCTGAGCTGGTAGGGGCTCTTTCTTCCAACGAAAACGGAAGAAATCGGATGAGGATCCGACCCTTTTCAGGTATCATCGTGCGAGGGTTCTCCTTTGACCCAAGACTGTATCCGAATGGACCGTCCGGCAGTCAAGAAAGGAAATTGCGCCCAAGAAACGCGGTCGCAGTGATGTGGGAGGAGGTATGTTTGAGAAGACGATGTATCATTGTCCGGGCTGCGACGCCATTGTGCGGGAGGAGATTCGCGACGGGATGGAGTTCGCGTGTCAGTCGTGTAGCCGACGGTATAGCGTGATGCTCGATGAGCAGAGCGGCAAGGTGGGCTTCATCGAGCTGGCGAAGAAAGAGGCGCCCGAGCCGCTTTTTCTTCCGAGAGGAAGCATCCGGGCGCTTGTCACTATCGCACTGTCCTTCTCGTGCTGGCTGATTATTCTCACGGGAAAGGATGTGCCCGGATACCTTTTCAGCCTCTTATTGACGATTATTGGCTACTACTTCGGGTTTCGCAAAAAGATAAGGGCTGCCGAGAGCCGCATCTTTGACGCTTCCGCGGAAGCGGAGGAACCACTCTTTTTGCCTCCCGGGGTGATTCGTTTTTTCCTGGTCGCTGGTTTTGTCATCAGCGGCATCGTTCTGTGTGCGCGCGGCCGGTTCAATGAGCTCCCTTACCTCGAATTCTTCATCATCCTGTTTGGCCTCATTCTGGGCTATATCCTTGCAAAGGCATTCTCGAGTTACGAGGGGAGTCTGCTCTATACTCTTGCGAATCATTTGAAGGGAACGGTTGTGCTTGCGGCTGCGTTTTACCTCACGTACTTGTTCCTTAGCGGGACGCACGCCGAGGCGAAATACCTGTCGCTTGTGCTTGCCGCAGTCATCAGTTTCTATTTTGGATCGAGATCGTAAGGTGGATGTTACCGTGCGGGGCAGGAGGGTTGTCAGTCGCCCTGTGCGCGAATAGCCACTTTTTGTTATGTTGTGAAACCCATGCGATGAGAGGAGAGCGAGATGAGACGAGTGTGGTTGACAAGTGCAGCGTTTCTTTTCCTGGCGTCACTGACTTCTTTTGCGGCGGAGGAAGCAGAAAAGGTGGAGCTGAAAAGCCTGTCGGAGAAAGCGAGCTATGCCGTGGGTCTGGACATCGGACGGTCTCTCGCAAGATACGGCACGGCGATTGAGTTGCCGCTGCTGATCCGGGGGATCGAGGACAGCCTGAAAAGGAACAAACCTCTGTTATCGCCCGAAGAGGCAGCGAAGGTCACAACAGAGTTCTTCCAGAAGATGCAACGGGAGCTCGCGGAGAAGAACCAGGCGGCGGAAGAGGCTTTTCTCGCTGAGAACAAGAAAAAGGAGGGCGTGACCACAACGGCGAGCGGTTTGCAATACATGGTGGTCCAGGAAGGCGAGGGTCCGACGCCAAAGCCTACGGACCGGGTTCGTGTGAATTATCGCGGGACACTTCTCGACGGAACGGAATTCGACAGCTCCTATTCCCGCGGGGAGCCCACCACATTCGAGGTCCGCAGGGTCATTCCCGGCTGGACCGAGGGGTTGCAGCTCATGAAGGTCGGAAGCAAGTATCGCTTCTTCATTCCGTCACGGCTCGCTTACCGGGAGCAAGGCGCGGGGCCGAACATCGGCCCCAACGCGATGCTCCTTTTCGAGGTGGAGTTGCTGGGCATTGAGCCATCGCCGGCCCCGTGAGTCGGTTACCGGTTCGAGGAAAAACGAGAACAACAGGAGTGCGCGACATGAAAGGACATATTCTGTTTCTGGCGCTTGCGATCATTGTTTTCACTGTTGTCGGACGAGCCGCCGAGGAAACTAAGCCGCTGGCCCTCGGCGCCCCGGTGCCCGATTTCAACCTGCCGGGCGCGGACGGGAAGAATTACACCCTCAAAGATTTCGCGGATGCGAAGATTCTTGTGGTGATTTTCACGTGTAACCACTGCCCAACGGCTCAAGCATGCGAAGAACGCATCAAGAAACTTGTCGCCGACTATCGAGACAAAGGCGTGGCGTTCGTGGCAATTTCGCCGAATGACCCGAAGGCCCTCCGCCTCGACGAACTGGGCTACACAGACTTGAGCGACTCGCTCGAAGAGAACAAAATCCGCGCGAAAGACCACGAGTTCAACTTTCCCTATCTCTACGACGGCGACAAGCAGGAAGTCTCGAAGGCGTACGGCCCGCGAGCCACGCCGCACGTCTTCATCTTCGACAAGGAGCGAAAGCTCCGTTACCGCGGCGGCATAGACGATTCCGAGCAAATCCAGCGCGTCCGGAAGCATCTCGTGCGCAACACCCTGGACGCTCTTCTCGCCGGGAATCCGGTTACCGAAAACGATACCCCCACCTTCGGCTGTTCCATCAAATGGTCTGACAAACGCGGGTCCGTCGAAGAGTACATGAAGAAACTGGCGGAGGAGAAAGTGAGTCTTGAGGAAATCGGCCCTGAGGAAGCGAAGGCTCTGCTGAAAAACGATTCCGGCAAGCTGCGGCTCCTCAATTTCTGGTCGCTCGGCTGCGGCCCGTGCTTGCCTGAGTTTCCCGAATTCGTCACGATGAACCGGATGTACCGTCACCGCAACTTCGAGCTGGTCACCATCTGCGTTGACGAGCTCGACAAAAAGAGCGATGTGCTTTCTTTCCTGAAAGACAAACAGGCCTCAAATCGCAACACC
>JAUYEE010000304.1 GCA_030691545.1 bacterium
TGCTCTCGCCGGAGGTGGACTGCGATAACTGGCCCAAGCTGCGGCTGAACTTCAACACGAACTACCGCATCTACGACGACCCGGACCACGCGCAGGAGGCGGAGGTGGACATACGGTCGTTCGACCCGGTGAGCGGATGGAGTAACTGGACGAACCTGCTGCACCTGGACACCTCCTCGGTGCCCGCGGGACTCGACCCGCCTGAGTTGAGCGATCCGGAGATGTTCGACCTGTCGGCGTACGTCGGAAAGAAGATTCAGTTGAAGTTCCACTTCTTCAATGCGGAGTACGACTACTGGTTCGCCGTGGACGAGATTCGCGTGTCTGGCGTGCAGGTGGCGCAGGAGATCCCGCTGCTGGACATCACGCTGGAGGCAGGGAACGTGACGGTAAGCTGGACGAGCTTTGGTCCGGGACAGTACTCGGTGGAGTACACCGCCAATGTGAAGGGGACCTGGACGCACATTGCGGGTCCCTTCACGCAGACCAGTTTCACCCAGGCTATGCCAGCGGACAGAACCGGATACTACCGCGTGCTCAGCCAGTAGTCGGTTACAGAACCGAGAAGAAGACAGCCCCCGTGCCCGGCGCCCGGGGGCTGTTCTTTTCGCCACGAGGCGCCTTTGCAGGTCACAGGCGCGGGAAGGATATGCAACATGCCATGGGGGATGAGTCCTTTCTTCAGGTGGTCAAGGTTGGTAGAATGGCCAGAAGCTGGGTAAGTTTGCGCCGGAGCTTGCGAGAGATGGCGGACGTGGAGGTTCTTCTCTTGGCTGATTCTCAGTGAATAGCGGTGAGGAAGGAAGCAAACATGAGGAATGAGCAACGGATCAATCGGCGGACATTCTTCCGAAACTGCGCGGTCGCTGCTGCCGGTGTGAAAAGCGGGTTTGCTGCTGTGCAAGGAGCGGCAGTGAGCGAGTCCGCGACCAGGAAAGGGCAACCGCAACGAAATGTGGTGCTATTGATTTCCGATGACCAAGGACGGGACGAGTGTGGATGCTATGGGAATGAGAAGATTCAGACTCCCAACCTCGACGGGCTCGCCGCGGAGGGAGTGCGGTTCACAAGTGCCTTTGCTACGTGCGCGTCGTGCAGCGCCAGCCGCTCGGTCATCCTCACGGGACTTTTCAACCACACCAATGGGCAGTACGGGCTGGAGCATGCCACTCATCATTTCCGGATGTTCGACTGGGTGAAGTCGCTCCCTGCGCTGTTGAAGGGCAATGGTTACGTGACAGGTGTGGTGGGGAAACTGCACGTGGGGCCGCAGGAGTCGTTTGCCTTCGATTTTGTGGCGCCGGGGCGAGAGCTGTGGGGAAATCGGAACGTTTACCAGATGGCGAAGTATGCGGGGGAGTTTTTTGAGCGGGACCGGAGCAAGCCATTCTTTCTTCTGGTCGGCTACAGCGATCCGCACCGCGCCGCGAAAGGGTTTGCGAACGACCGGGAGTACCCGGGAATAAAGAAGGTAACATATTCTCCGGGCGATGTGATTGTACCGTACTTTCTGCCGGATTGTGAGGAAGCTCGGAAGGAGCTCGCCGATCAATACCAGGCGGTGAGTCGGATGGATCAGGGGGCCGGGCTGGTCATCGAGGAACTAAAAAAGTCCGGTCGGTACGACGAGACTCTGATCGTGTACATGAGCGACAACGGGATTCCGTTTCCGGGGGCAAAGACGACGCTCTACGATCCGGGGGTGCGTTTGCCGATGATTGTCAAATCGCCCACCGTCTCGAAAGCGGGTCTTGTCAACGACGCCATGGTGAGTTACGCAGACATGACGCCGACGATTCTGGATTGGACGCAAACGCCGCTTCCCGCTTACCCGCTTCACGGGAAATCGTTTCTCGGAATCCTGGGCGAGGAGAATCCTGCGGGCTGGGACAGGGTGTTCGTCTCCCACACCTTCCACGAAATCACCATGTATTATCCGACGAGGGGAATCCGGACGCGGCGGTTCAAGTATCTGAACAACCTCTTCCCGGAGCTGGAGTTCCCGCCAGCATCTGACCTGTATGCTTCATTGTCCTGGCAGGCGATTCTTCGGCGAGAGGATGGGATGATGGGGAAACGGAGCATCAAGCAATACCTCCACCGCGAGCGGGAGGAGTTGTACGACCTCTCGAAGGACACGGAGGAATTGAGGAACGTCGCCACTGACCCATCGTATGCGCCGGTGCTGGAAGAGATGCGCCGCGAGGTTGTGGGTTTCAGGCAGAAGACGAACGACCCCTGGCTGATACTTCTGAACTACGAAAGATAGTGGGGGTAATTATCCCTCTGAAATCGTAGTTCGCATCTTCGCATCAAATATCGGATTTGCTCGGAGAGAAAGTCCGAGGTCTCCCGGGTTTTTCCTTGAGCATTCCTCGCATGGTGTACAGTTGAATTAGCCCGTGGTTGAGGAGTCGCTCGCCGGCGCCGACTTCGGGTGCGGTGGTATCGCTGGCTCCGTAGCCGCCGTAGGCTGCGGACCTGATGTCGGGGAGATAATAACTGGGCCAGCCGTGGTAGCCGCTGTCCGTATAGCCGAAAACGTAGGCGTGCGCAAGATCGGCTCCGTCGCGGAGGTAGTTCTGATAGATGTGAAAGGGCTCCCCGGGGAGCGCGACGATGCCGATCTCGCCGTTGACGAGAACCGACGCGACGCCGAGGGTCAGGGTCTTGTCCGGTTCCCAACGGTGCTGGAAGGTCAACACGTCGGGACGAATCTTCAGCTCAGCCGATCTGCCCGGTTTTCCTTTCATCTCGTCCAGGACCTCTTCCACTTCTTTCGCCAACAGGTTTCCTGCTTGCCGCACAAACTTGAAATCCTCCTCGCTGTCGCCAGTCCGCCCTAAGAAGAGCGCATTGATGTCGCCGCCGCAACCTTGAATGAAAAGGCACATCGCATCTCCGCCGAGATAGTCCGCGATGCGGTTCATGGCGACGCCGGGATAATCGGCGGAAATCTTTGTGTTTCTTGGACCGAGCACAACCGGATGGCAAGCGTAGCAGATGATGACTGCCCTGGTTTTGCCGCTTTCATCGTCAATCCGAATCACGCCGACGGTGGGGTCAACGGGTCCGAGCGGAATCCGCCAGGGGTTCTCGAAGTAGGTGGTCGCCGTGCCATCTCGCTCGCGTTTGAGGCGGTTGTAACCGATGGTGACGTTCCCTTCAGCAGCGGTGATGAACGCCGGGAAAGTCTCCTCCTTTGCCTTCTTGACTGCCTCGAGGATTCTTTCCTCGACGGTTCGCCGCCAGGGCTTGTCCGTGGAAGGGAAATCTTCCTGATCCATGTCGGGTCCGGCGTGAGTGTGGGTGCTGCACAGGAGGAGGTTCGGGATACCGAGTTCCTCCAATTGCTTTCTGAGCCAGGGGGATTGAAACTCGCACACGTCCCAGCTCACGAGGGCAAGCTTTGTGTCGGCTGTCTCGAAATAGGCAATCCGGGCGAAAAGCGGATCGTGCACCTCCGTCGAGGGACCTCGCCCCGCATAACCCCACATGTTACCGCCAACTGGCGGGGTGATTTCGACCTTCGCAAGTCCGACATGAATTGCCGACTCGCCGCTCGCAGCGGGAAAGCAATCGGAGCTAAGACAAAAGAGCATGGTTGTCAAGAGGGCAACGGCAGATCGAGATTTCATCGGATTGACCTCCAAGCGGTGTTATGGGTTGATATTCATGCGTCCCGTTATTGTTCAACCGGCAGCGTCGTGAAGGCGCCACCCAAGGTTCGGCGTTCTTGGGGCGTGCAGTGCCATCTTACTCCGCGGCTTACCCGATGCCAAGCGGAAAGGAGGAGTCAGGCGCGGGGCGGATTTTCATCAGAAAAGGGCTTGCACAATGCAGGGTATGCGTGTATATTAACAAGCAAGGTGATTGGGTCTCGGGCGTTTCCCTTCCAGTTACATGTGTTTCGAAGCACAGTCAATGTGGGAGAGCGGTGGAGGGTAAGCGTTAGCGCGAGGAGGTAGGTTTCTCAACCACAGTTGTGTGGGCTGCACGCAGGCAGATCGAACGAGCTGCTTGGGCGTGGTAGTTTGCCTGCGGTTTTGCGGCAAATAAGCACTTCTTACTTCGTATCCTGTTCTTGCATCTCGCGTTAGCAGCTTCTTCCTCCCCTCCCGAATGGAGGTCATCATGATGCCCCGACTCGCTGCAAGCTCCGCCCAGTTTCTCCGGTCTCTTCTGCGTTTCGGCATTCTCCTGCCCCTGATTCTCGTCCTGCCTCAATTCTCTTCCGGGGAGGTCTATCAGGAAGAGGCGTTCGTCCCTGTGCTTGCCGAAGGGGGAGGTGATATGGTCACTTCGCCGATGGGAGAAGCCTGGCAGGTCGTTTATCAGACCGATTTCTCAACCGACCCTGGCTGGACGACGAACTCGCCGGATGAATTCTACTGGAAGGAGGCGGATGGCACGTACTACTTCAAGAGGACGAACGGAGCCGAGCAGTACTCGTTCAAGAGCATTCCATTCGACCCGGAGGTCTCGTACCGGTTGGAGTTCGACGTTTACATGATGCGATGCGATTGGGCGGCGGACCATTTCCTCGGCCTGGGCGATTCCGACATGAGCATACAGACCGCAACGACCTGGCTTGTTTCCTACCACAAAGTTGATCAGGGCCAAACGGCCGCGTTGATATTTTATGACAGCGATGGGAATTATTCGCATCCGGGAGGGTCACAACCCGCCCCATTTCAGTTGAACACGTGGTATCACAATGTGGCTACGTACGATCCGACGGCAGGGACTCTTTCGCTTCAAGTGACGAAGGTTTCCGACGGGTCGCTTGTGGGGCAAGTTGACTTAGGGGCAGTCGGCAGCTTCACAGGTGTTGACCGTTTGTACATGAGTTCCGTGGGCCACGTCTATGCCCCCGGAGCGACGGCGGAAGGCTACATTGATAACCTCGTCCTCAAGAAATACTCGCCCGCGGCGGAGGACGTCATCTATCAGACCGATTTCTCGACGGACCCGCAGTGGATCACAGACCAGCCGAGCAACCATTACTGGAATCAAACCGCGCTGACCTATCACGCGAAAGTCGAGAACAACGCCCCGGCGTACAGCCCGAATCGGTATTTCTACAAAGCAGTCACGGGGACAGCCGATTCCTTCGAGATTCAATGGGACATCAAGATGACCCGAGCCGACTGGTCCGCCGGCGTTTCCTTCGGCCTGTTCGACGAGAACATCGCATTCGCGGGCTGGGGCGGCGGACAGGGCGTCTGCTTAGAGTTCGCCAATCCCGACGCGGGGCGGCTGCTCTGGCTTTACATCTATGGAGGGGGCGGCCTCGCAAGCGCCAGTAGCCCGGGAGGATCGTACGCGGTCAATACGTCGTACACGTGTAAGCTCTCCTACGATGCGGCATCCGGGAGGATTTACGCTGAACTTCACGTGCGTGACTCCGGGTCGCTTGTCTGGTCGAAGGTTCTGGCCGTCCCCGGCGGCTTCTCAGTTCCTCTGGTCAAGCTTGGCGGCTCTCGAAGCGGGTTCGGGGAGACGGGCTATGGCGGGGTGAACCGATGGGGTGTGGCAGAGGCAGAGATTGATAACGTGGTGTTCAAACGGGCAGGAGTCGGGCCCGTGGCTCCAGTCGTTACTCAGTTTGCCATCAACGGCGGCGCCGCGACCACCGAAAGCCGCCTCGTGACGCTGAACAATACGACGACGAATAGCCCGACGCATTGCATGGCGAGCGAGAGCTCCAGCTTCACCGGAGCGGCCTGGCAGACCTATTCGGCAGCCCCGCAGTTCATCCTCAGCGCCGGCGACGGAGAAAAGACCGTCTATTTCAAGACCAAAAACGCCGTCGGAGAATCCAACGTCGTCAGCGATGCCATCACATTGCAGCAGGCGGCAGTCCTTTACAAGCTAAGCGCCTTTCTGCCTGCTCGGGCTTGCTACAGTGCCGACGTATCCCCCGATGGTAACATCATCTACGCTGCTGTTAGCCTCGGCAGTTGGGACGAAGGAGTCAGGCTCTATGACGCTCACACCTACGAGCACATCAAGGACATCCACAGCTTTCCCAACGTCCCCAAGTACATCCTGGCGAGCGCCGACGGGATACACCTGTACGCTACCGCTTACTATCAAGGGACGGTGGTCAAAGTCCGCGTTGCTGACGGCGCCGTTGTGAAGAGCATCGCGGTTGGCCCATGGCCTGTGGGGATGGTCTTTGATTCCGCCAGGCGATACCTCTACGTCATGGTAAACTGCCCGTATCCTGGCGCGGTGGGGAGTATTTCGATAATTGACACTTCCACGGACACGGTCGTGGGCACCATTGGCCCCATTGTTCACGCCGGGACCGTTTTGGCCATCAGCCCGGACGACCAGTTCCTATATGCCCTCAGCTTTGACTATGCCGGTAGTGAGCCGCAGACGCTGTATAAAATGACCATCGCCGACCGCTCTGTGCAGGCCGTTCCAGGCGTTCAAGTCGGGGGAATCTCGGTAAGCCCCGACGGGCAACTCCTCTATGTCGCCGACCGTTTCGCGGGGTCCGTTCGGGTCTTCCAGACGAGCTCCATGACCGAAACGACGTCCATTCCTATCGCCGACGTTCACAGCTTTTGGGTCGCACCGTCCGGCGACCGCGCTCTGGCAGTCTGCCTCGCGCCTGGAAGCACGGAGTTGTTGATTCGGGTCGTCGGACTGCCCCGCGGGGAAATCCTTCAGACCCTTTCGCAGACGCTCGAGCTCCCCGACGGCCTCTCGTCCTATCCGCTCGTAGATCCCATCTTCTGGAACCGCACGACGGGCGAAGCGTTCATACCGATTTTTAGAGAACACGGAGGCGTGATAGTTATCTCGCCAGCAGGGGAAGCCGGGCAGGTGGTCTATCAGACTGACTTCTCGAGCGATCCCGGCTGGGTTACAGATCAGGCGGCGAACTACTATTGGAATCAGACGGCGGGGACGTACCACGCAAAGGTCGAGAACAACGCCCCCGGATATCGCCCTAATCGCTACTTCTACAAAGCAGTTACGTGGACAGGCGATTCGTTGGAGGTTGAATGGGATGTCAAAATAACGCGGATGGATTGGTCGGGTGGGGTTTGCTTTGGGTTGTTCGATGAGGACATCGCCCTTGGCGGCTTCGAGGGCGGGCAGGGGGTGCAACTGCTGTTTGGTCATCCGGACGAGGGGCTGGTCCTGGCGTTTTACGCGACGGGGGCGACCGGGTTGGCTCAGGTGGATAGCAAGGCGGGGCCGCGGTACTCCACGAATGTCTGGTACACCTGCAAAATCTGTTCGGATGCCGCCGCGGGTGAAGTGAGCGTCGAGGTCAAAGACCGCAGCTCGGGTTCATCCGTCTGGTCGAAAAGCCTGTCCGTGCCGGGACGGTTCTCGCGACCCCTGGTGAGGCTCGGCGGATCGTGGTCTGGGTTTGGGGAAACCGGCGGCGGGTACAGCGGCGTGAATAGATGGGCGGTGGCTGAAGCGGAGATTGACAATGTTGTTTTCAAGCGGGCAGGAGTTGGGCCCTTGGCGCCGGTCGTTACTCAGTTCGCAATCAACAGCGGCGCGGCAACAACTCAAAGCCGAACTGCCACGTTGAACAACACAACCGAAAACGATCCGACCCATTACATGGCGAGCGAAAGCTCCGGCCTCAGCGGAGCAACCTGGCAGATCTATTCCACGGCCCCTCAGTTCATCCTCAGCGAAGGCGATGGGCAAAAGACGGTCTATTTCAAGACGAAGAACGAAGCCGGCGAATCGAACGTCGTCTCCGATACCATCCAGCTAATTACGTCTGTTCCCGCAGGCCCTGAGATCACAACAACGTCATTGCCAGACGGAGTTGAGGGCCGGCCGTACAGTCAGGTGTTTCAGGTATCAGGAGGGGTATCGCCTTATACGTGGAGCATAGCGACAGGGAAATTGCCGGACGGTCTGAGCCTCGATCCGAACACGGGCGTCATCAGCGGCACGCCGAGGAATTCGGCGATAGGCACCTCAACGTTCATTGTTCGCGTGACGGATAGCCAATCCGGAGCCGACACGATCTACGTCTTCGGGGGGCAGCGTGATTATTCTGTCGTTCTCTCCAGCGTCGAGAAATATGACCCGGTGGCTGATGTATGGACGTTCGTGTCACCCATGAACGAGCAGAGGGTCACCATGGGCTTTTGCACCGACGACCAGGGGCGGTTTTACGCCATCGCTGGACAAAGCGCGGGCGAGTTACGAACCGTTGAAAGGTACGATCCAGCCAGAGACGTGTGGGAGTACCTGGCGCCCCTGCCCCTCGCGGTGGGAGGTCCGGCGGCGTTCACGTTCAATGGCGAAGTATATGCAGTGGGAGGCTGGATGCCCGGCTACACAAACCGCTGCTTCATATACTCGCCAGATACGGATACCTGGAGGGAAGGTCCGAGCGTCTATGAGACCTTTGGCCACGCGGGGCCGGTCATTAGCCTGTCGGGGGTGCCGTACCTCATAGGCGGGCACCTGGATACGCCAAGTTGGTCTATCCGAAGCGCTGTCTCGATGCTTGTCCGGGAAGGCGCTGACCTGGTTTGGAAACCCAGCACCCCGCTTCAACGCCGCAGACAAGGGGTGGGGGTTACATTGGGCCTCGACGGGCTGATCTATGCCATTGGTGGAGATGAGAAGCCGGGGTCTTCCGGCCACGTTACCACGGAGACAGTGGAAAGATTCAGCGAAGCTACTAAGGCATGGGAATACGTACGACCGATGCCCGGAAAACGCGCGTTCGCGGGAGCTGTGACAGACTCCTCAGGTTGCATCTGGGCGGTGGGCGGAACAGACTGGACTTTGCCTTTCTTCGATTCCGTGCTGCGCTACGATCCGTGCACAGATTCCTGGACGACGATGACCAGCCGCCTCAATACAGGGCGAATTGGCCATGGAATTGCCATTATTCGTGGGGAGCGGCAAACGGATGAGCAAGAGCTCTCAATAACGATTCTTCCTCAAGGCCCTTGGCAGGTCGTGTATTCGAGCGATTTCTCGACCGACCCGAACTGGACGACGAATGACCCGTCGAACCTATCCTGGGAGTCTGCGACAGAGACTTTCCACGGCTGGCAATCGAATGCCGACGGCACCCATGCTTACACACCGGTCGAGTTGATGAGCGGCATTTCTTTCCGCCTGGAATTTGACGTACGGATCAACTCTATCGAATGGTCGGCGGGTTTGACCTTTGGCTTGTTCGATTCGCGGTTGATGTACAACGCGGGAGCGGTGATTGAGTACGGCTACTATGATGTCGGGTATACGATCGCACTTAGCGCCGGCAATCCGTCGGGGCCGCCGGATTGGGACGTGGTGAACTGGGAGACCGGCGTCTGGTATCGAAACGTCATCGAGTACGATGCCGAATCCAAAGTTGTCACGCTCGAGGTTAGGCGAAGGGACAACGACGCTCTCATCTGCCAGCTCAGCCTTTCGGGGATAAGCTCCTTCCCGCCAGGGATGGTTTTGCTCGGTGCGAGCCGAATTCACATGGCAGGCTACAACAACGCGGCGGTTGACTTCAACCTCGATAACGTAGTCCTTGAGGAGTTCTACCAACCGCCGAAGCGCGAGGTCGAGATTCTGCCGCTGGGGGGACCTCTGCTGCGAATCAGTTGGGATTCCGAGGTGGGAAAGGAATATCAACTCTGGGCGACATCCGACCTTTCTTCGGGCGAGTGGATTCCCGTCGGGCCGAGAATGGGCGGCACCGGCGGGAAACTCTACATTGACGATTACATTGAGGGACTTGGCAATCGCTTCTATCGCGTGGAAATCATATCGTCCTCCGCCCCAAGCCCCGAATACGCGGTGGTGGTTTCGGAATCCACCGCTGCCGTGGAGGGGTGGGACCATGTGGTCAGTGCTCTCGTCTCTAGGCACGCCGCGCCGGTCATACCGTATTCGGGGTCGCCATTTCCGGCGGCCGTGAGAGATGAGCTGGCGGCTTTTCACCCGAGATACGTCTGCTTTGTCGCTCAACCGACAGAAGTTACGGACGCCTTTGTGATCAATGTTCATGAATTGACAAGGCAGCTTGACGATGACCCTTTTGGGGACTGCATTTGGGGAATAATCACCGGGGCGAGAGCGGAGGATGCGATGCGACTCGCTTCCGCATCATCGCCGCTTGAGATTCAAAGAGGGCTTCTCAAAGCCGGGGGTTTCCTCGAATGGCTGCCCGCGGGCGTCTTTCACAGCGAAAGCGATAATGCGACAATGTGGGTCAAGGAATTGGGGGGCGAGATTGAGAAACGAACCGATGGACCTTTGGACGATACGGAATCACTCGTCGCGGGGTTGAACAGCGGGGACTATCAGCTCTTTGTCACATCCGGGCACGCCAGCGAATACAACTGGCAGCTTCACTGGCCTGATGCCGACGGCGAAGGTTTTTTCTTTTCGGATAATGGCCAGCTCTATGCCATTGACCACAACGGCACCCGCCACGACATCGTCAATTCTCGGCCGCTCGTGTACTGGGCGCCGGGCAACTGCCTCATCGGGCGCATGGCCGGTGCGGACAGCATGGCTCTCGGCTGGCTCGGGTCGGGAAGGGCCGTTCAATTCTGCGGCTACATTGTCCCGACGTGGTACGGATATATGGGCTGGGGACTGAACGATTATTTCCTCAAGCTCCAGGACCGATTCTCATTCGCAGAAGCCTCTTTCTTGACCAACCAGGCCCTCATCTTCGACCAGCTCCATGAGACTCCCGGCACTGACTCCGAGGGCCTTGCGTACGATAAGAATGCCGTGGTGTTCTACGGCGACCCTGCCCTTAAGGCGATCGTCAGTCCGTGCCGCGACCCACTCTACAACCAGAGCCTTGAGGCGACCGCAATGCCCAGCCCCGGCCAGTTTCGCGTCGTCCTGACCATCACAATGAACGAAAACGCCGAGGTTCCAAGGCCGGTTGTCGCCTTCCTCCCTTTCAGGGTTGTTCCTTCTGAGACCATCCTTGAGCAGAGCCAAGCGCAGGCTGTTGAGATCACCGACGACATGGTGCTCGCCCAGATATGGGTTCAAGGCGAGCCAGCACTCTCGGCTGGCGAGGAAGTCCGGGTGACTTTCACCTGTGTGCGTGCTTCGTAGTCCTCTTTGGCGCCGCTAAGGTTCTCGAATTGCCGCCGAGGCGGGGCCTTTTCGGACTCAAGTCGCGTCCCTTCCGTGGGGCAAAGCGGAACGCTGCGAAGGATGCGTTCACCGACGCCAGTCACTTTTGAAGGCTTACCTTTGCCCCCTGCTGCGTGCGACGACGAATGGCGAAGCATTCGGGGTGGTTTCCTCTTGATTTCATGCTTAAGAAATGGAAAATACCTTTCGGTTGTCTTGGAGCGCTCGCCTGGGCATGGTGCATCGAGTTTTCGGCGAAGATAGGGAAAGAGATGCAGGCGGGACGCCTGCGGTACGGGAGCTTGGAGTGCCTGCGTTCGCCCCGAATTGACGCCGGCGCGCGTCGCCCTCGCAAGGGTCCAACACAGGCGACTCACATCTGGTCAAAAGGCTGACCGGACGAAGCTGGGAAGGAGGTGTGAATGGAACAACGCTCGAAGTGGTCCTCTCAGACTGGATTCTTATTCGCGGCGATCGGGTCCGCTATAGGTCTGGGGAACATCTGGCGGTTCCCTTACCTGGCTTATGAGAAGGGTGGCGGAGCATTTTTGGTGGCTTACGTCGTCGCCTTGCTTACCGCCGGAATCCCACTGATGATGCTGGAGTTCGGACTGGGCCACAGCATGGTCGGCTCATCGGTAGTTTCCTTTTGGCGGGTCAACCGAAGGTTGGAGTGGTTCGGGTGGTGGATGCCTCTTCTGGTGATGTACGGTATCATGCTGTACTACATGGTCGTCTTGGGCTGGTGCCTGAACTATGTATGGTTCAGCCTTGACCTGGCCTGGGGGAAGGACACGCAATCGTTTTTCCTGAACTCGTTTCTCAAGGTCTCAAACAACGCTTGGGATCTTCAGGATATAGTCGGGCCGATCTTCGTCAGCACCGCCCTGGTTTGGTTCATCATCTGGTTCATTTGTTACAAAGAGGTGAACAAGGGGATCGAGAGGGCCTGCAAGGTCTTCATGCCAGCCCTCTTCGCCCTGACGCTGATCCTCGTCTTTTGGGGGTGTAGCCTCGAGGGGGCAGGGCGGGGTCTTACGTATTACCTGAAACCCGACTGGAGCAAGTTGAAAGACGTTACGCTCTGGACAAGCGCTTACGGGCAAATCTTCTTCAGCTTGTCCATCGGCTTCGGAATTATGATAACGTACGCGAGCTATCTGCCGAGGAAAAGCAATCTTGTCCAGAACGCCATCATTACGAGCGTTGCGGATTCTGCCTACTCTTTCACTGCGGGGCTTGCTGTTTTCAGCGTCCTGGGGTATCTGGCTCACAGCCAAAATCTCCCTGCGACGAACGAGGCTTTTCGGCAGGTAGTGAAAGAAGGACCGATCCTGGCGTTCGTAACTTATCCCCAGGCGATCTCGGAACTGCCGGCATTTAATCGCCTTTTCGGGGTATTTTTCTTCATTTGTCTGGCCCTGGCGGGGATTACCTCTGCGATCTCGATTGTTGAGGCTCTGACTTGTGCGATCAGGGACAAGTTTTCCCTGGCTCGAGGCAAAGTCGTTAGTATTTTGTGCGCGACGGGGTTTCTGGGAAGCCTCGTGTTCGCTTGTCACAGCGGACTGACGTGGCTGGACATTGCGGATCACTTTATCAACCACTACGGATTGGTGCTGGCGGGCTTTTTGGAGTGCGTGTTCATAGGGTGGATACTCAAGGCGCGGACCATCAGAAAACACGTGAACGCCGTCTCGGCCTGGAGGCTGCCCGAGATGTGGGATTACCTTGTCAAGTTCGTGTCTCCGGCGGTGCTGGGGGTGATATACGTGATGGACGTTGTGAACATCATCAGGAACGGCTATCCGAGCGGCCCGGGTAAAGAACCCTACGCGAGCAGTTGGCTGATTCTGATCGGGGTGAATGCGCTTATCCTCTCCTTCATCCTTGCGACGGTTTTCACGATTTACCCCTGGCGGAGAAAACCGGAACTCATCATTCACAGACCAGAGGAGGACAAGCTTCTCACCTGAGCGGGCTCACCCACCGGGCGAGCCGGGCACAGGAGACTGTCTGACAGGATGAACGCCATTTTCGGGATACCAGCCCAATCCCGTCAATCCCGTTATCCGGTCTAAACCGAGATGCGCTCATGTCCCGTTGGGGCGGTATGCGTGGTGGCTTCGACTACTGGATGACCAGGACGTCCCCGGCTGCCAATGTCACGTCGGCCAAGACCAAGCCGTCGAAGTGCCGAATAGCGACAACGCGAACGTAGTCCGGACCGATATCTGCGTCCACCTGGTCACCCGGAGCCAGCAGGAAGCCAAACGGCTCGACATACACATCCCACGGCGTATCGTTGACAACCGTGATGTAATAGTCGTAATACTCGTGGTGATGGCCGTCGCCGCAACCGGCGACAGACGCGGCGGTGGCGCCGAGAAGCAGCACAAGAGGCAGGACTTTCAGAAGCTTTTTCATGGACCCGGACTCCTTTCTATGCGGTGACTTTTGGAAGTTTCTGCAACGCTTTGTGGCCCCGTTGGTCATCAGCCAGTTAGGGGCCGCTTTCTGTGAAAGGACACCCGCGAAAGTTTGACGGGAAACACGACTGGATTATTCTACCAGAGTGCGCCAAAAAGCTCTCCGGTTTTCTGCGACCGAGAAATGGCGTTCAAGGACAATTCCAAAGGAGGAGAGAGGAATGGCTGACAGGATTGGCTTTGGAATGGTGGGTTGCGGAGTAATCGCTCCGTTTCATGCCACGGGAATCAAGGAAACACCCGGCGCCTTCCTCGCGGGGGCCTGCGACCCGCACGAGGAGGCGGCCAAGGGGTTCTCCGCGAGCCACGGCAATATCCCCTTCTACACGGACATCGAGGAGATGCTCCGACGAGACGATGTTCAAGCCGTGTGCATTTGCACCCCCTCCGGGATGCATTCGGACCAGGCAGTTATGGCAGCCAGAGCGAAGAAACACGTCCTCTGCGAGAAACCTCTGGACATCACTCTCCCGAAAATTGACCGCATGATCCGGGTGTGCCGGGAAGAGGGTGTGAAGTTAGGCGGCATCTTTCAGCGACGAACGTACGAAGCCACCCGAAAGGCCAGGGAGGCAGTGCAGGGGGGCCTCTTGGGCAAGATGGTGCTCGGAGACGTTTACCAGAAGTTCTACCGGTCTCCGGAGTACTACCGCAGTGGAGCCTGGAGAGGCACCTGGGCGTTGGACGGCGGGGGGGCCTTGATGAACCAGGGCGTCCACGGCATAGACATCCTGCTGTGGATCATGGGGGACGTGAACTCGGTCATCGCCAAGGCGGATCATCTTGTCAGGGACATCGAGGTCGAGGACACGGCAATCGCGATTGTGACTTTTGAGAACGGAGCGTTCGGCGTGGTCGAAGGCGCAACGTCCTGTAATCCGGGCGAAGCGGCAAGGCTCGAGCTTCATGGCGAAAAGGGGACCATCATCCTGACGGATTCCGGCATCGTCAGGTGGGCAGTAGCGAAAGGCGACAAGCATCTCGCCCAGGACGAAAAGATGGCTTCTGCGGAGGAAAGGGCCCACGGCGTGTCCGACCCGAAAGCCATCTCGGCGGAGGGCCACATCGCGCTGATCCGCGACTTCGTGGACGCAATCAAGAACGACCGCGAGCCCATGGTCACCGCCCAAAGCGCGAGAAAGCCCGTAGAGCTGATCCTGGCAATTTACGAATCCGCTCGCACGGGCCGAGAGGTCGCCCTTCCTCTGAGCTCCTGAAAATGTTACCGCGGCCAGCGTTCTTGAACGGGCGGCATCTCGGGAAACGGTGCGTGAGGTTCGGTCTGATACCAGTAGGCTGTTGAGGTAATGTCGTCGGTGAGGGGCTGATACTTTCGGTTCGGCCACCAACCCAGCGCCTGGATGGTCGCCCGCAGGTCCTTGGCGAACCGAATCGGGTCGGGGATGTGCCAGCGGTACATGCCGTGCTTCGGAACCTGGCCGGGCTCCTTCTGCCATAACGGATAACCGAGGAATGGCGTCGAATAGGTTTCCCCAAAGCACCATGCGCCTCCGAAATAGTCCTCCGTGCCGGTCCCGCAGATAGTCGGGTGCTCCTCATCCCCGTCAATGAAGAACTTGACTTCCCCCTCACCCCACCACCCGTCTGAAAGCTGCGTCCAGGCAAGGTACGTCCCCACGTAATGGCCCCGCCCTTTGACGCCATCAAGAATGACGTGCTCGGGGCAGTTTCGCGAGGTCATGGAGCGTCGCCACTGGGCGTGAAATGAAGCGGCGTTCTCCGGAATGTCCATCAGGGCGTAGTTGACCTGGTAGTAAAACCCGCCAATATCCTCCCAGTGCTGATTCTCGACGGTTATGACAGCTCTTGAGCGAAACGGCATGGGGAAGTAGCAGTTGAACCCGCCTGTGGGATTGACGACGATGGGGAGCGAGTTGACTTTGCATCGCAGCCCATGCCCGTTGCAGAAGAAATCGCCTACGGGCACTTCGACCGAGGGTGTCTCTTCATTGTCCCAGAAAAACCGGAGGATGCAGTTTCGATAGGCCGTGTCCTTGACGGTGACCCAGATGTGCTGAATGACGCCCGGGCCTTTGATATCGGCGAGGGTGACGGTTGTTCCCTTTCCCAACGTGATGCAGGGGCGAATCTTCCACCCTTTCCCCATTTCGGAACCGGGGTTATCCGGGCCCGGCGCCTCGCGGGCCCCGCCTCCTTTCTCACCCATCGGATTCTCCGCCGAGATGGACCGCGATTCTGCATTTAACAGCAGCGGAATCTTAGAAAGACATCCGAAGATGTCGGTTGGGGACATGCGTTTCTCCTTATGGCTGTATCTCTCGGCGCGCACGCCCACGCCGAAAGGCCTGCTTCAGTGCTGCGTTTCGCGACTACGGTGACGAACCTCAGAGAGTGTCGCTGACAAACCAGGCCACCCGCGCTGACCGTCTGTGCCGGGCTTCAGCCGGCACATTCTCCTTTAGCCACCTGCTTCAGCGGGTGGTGGCGCCTCTGCGAGTTATGGTGCCGGAGCCGGCTTCAGCCGGGCTTCTCGACCAATGGATTCATCCGTAGCAGGTCACCGCTCTTACGAATGACAGCACTTATACCTGAGCACTGAAAATGATCGTGTTCACGTCACAAGGCACAGTCAAACCGACGTGAAGCCTCTCCTGCGCCCGGCCGCCGAGCGATTCGCTTTTCGCCCATGGCTTTGCCCTGGATTCAGCAGAAGCTCATGGCCTCACCGTGCTGAGTCACTGGGGCAGGATGGGTACAGCGGTTTTCACTCCGACAGAATCCTGTCGAAGAACCAGCCGTATTTCTCCTTCCACTCATTCAGTTGCTGCTGGCTGTAGATTGACGAAGCCTGCTTACCAAGCTCCACCACGGCGGGTCTCAGCTTTTCCCGCATCCCTTCCCACGAGCCGGATTCGCGGGCCTCCTTCATTGCCTTGATACCGACTTCTTCATACTTGAAGAGAGCGGTCAGGGCCTTGGTCTGAGCGGTCAGGATGTCGGCCACGAGGTGATCGAAGAGGAGACTGAACCCGCCGAGCAAAGCCGAGGCTTTCTTCCCTTTTTCTTCGCCGAGAGCCTCCACCAGAGATTTCTCAAGGGCCGAGGCTGCCTCGTCTCTGATCTCCATGAACTTACCCATGGAGTCCGGTTCCTTCGGCAACGCTTCCAGTTTTTTCAGGTGCTCTTCCCTCGCGGCGGTGTAGGCGCGCGTCAGGTTGCGCGACGCCTCGCGGTCGAGGTCCAGCTCCGAGGCAACATGCCTGGCCTGAAGAAACCACACAACCTGCACGTTCTCCGGCGGCGTGGTGAACACTTTCCACCGTTCTTCCTCCTGCGCATAGGAACGCACGCTCACAAGAGCAACAAGGGAAGCTCCTGCGAGCAGAGCGCATACCGTGCGGGCAACCGCAGATAGTTTGGACGAGGAAAACATGGCAACCTCCTTTCCATATTGGTGCTTGTTTTCGCTCTGAGACCAGTCTCCTCCGAAACAGCTTCTTCTACCTCTCTTCGCTCCCTATTGCACAATGGTCGGAATGCCAGCGAGGCAACTCAATGGATGGAATCATCGTTAGGGTCAGAGCAAGATTCCGCTGCACGAATCATAGCAGACGCTCCTCGCGAAAGAAAGACTTGGGAGAGGATTTGACAATGGCTATCGTTTTCCATAAAGTGAAAGCTCCGGCCGGGGTTGGGGGGCTTGCGAAGAATGTATCGTGAAACCAAGCGGAACTCGCCGCGCCATTGCCATGCTGCGATGGCTGCGGAAAACAAGGAAACCGAAACCACAGCAACAGCGGAGGAAATAAGCCATGAGTCGAGGAAAGCAGATTCTCGCGGCCGTTTTCGCCTTCTCGCTCGTCCTGGGGGCGTGGGCCGAGACGCGGAAGCTAACGGTTGATGACGTCCTGTTTCTGAAAGGTCTTGAGGTGGACGAGGCGACCATCCTGAAGAAAGTCCAGGATTCCAGCACGACGTTTAACGAAGAGGAACTCCAGAGACTGAAGGAGGGCGGTCTGAGCGACGACTTCCTTTCCAAGGTCAAAGAGGCGAAGAAGCCGGAACGGCAGGTGCGGAAGGTGACCGCTGAGAACGTTCTTTTTATGAAAGACATGGATATTCCTGAGCAGAAGATTCTCACGCAGATTGAAAGCTCGGGTTCCACATTCTCCGCGGCCGACGTAGAGGCGTTCAAGAAGGCGGAGTTTAGCGACAGTTTCATCGCGAACCTGAAGAAGATCGGCGCCGTCTCCGAGGAAAAGGAGGAGAAAGAGGAGAAAGAAGAAAAGGTGGACGTCGAAGCCGCGAGTGAGAAACTCAAGAATGACGTTGACGAGATGGGCGACCAGCTTCAGGACGCCGCCGCAGCCGTCGAGGAATTCGAGGGGAAACTCAAGAAGTTAGAATCCCTCAAGGAAGGCGGCATTCTCTCAGGAGAGGAGTTCACCCCGGCGGTGGAAAGGGCGGAGGATGCTACAGGAAAAGTGCTGGATGAGCTCACCCTCAAGGTTCTGGACCTTCAGAAGGCCATCGAGGCGGCGCCAGATGTAAAGGAGAAGAAAGCGGCGGTGGACCTTGCTTCCTATGCCAACCAGTACCTGACCGCACTCGGCAACTATGTCGGCTTCGCGCACAAAGGGGTGCCCGACGAGCTTGAAGAACTGCGCAAAAAGGCCGAGGACCTGAATGCGAGTGTGCACGTAGCGTACGACCTCTATTCCAAGATTGTGGAGCCCGAGGAGGAGAAGGAGAAAAAGGAGGAGCAGAAAGAGGAGCTGGAGAAGAAGGAAAAGGAAGAGAAAAAGGAAGAAGAGGTCGTCGTCGAGAAGGGGGTGGAGGGCTCCTGGGTGCTCAAAGCCGCGGGAATTCGGGTGGACCTCGTTTTTGGCGAAGACGGTTCCTTCAGTTGGCATTATGAGGCGCCGGACGAGACAGAGGACATCAAGGGTACCTGGAAAATGGTGGATGATTCCACCATCTCCGTTACCGCGGAAGGCGAGTCCACCGCCAGTCTTGTCCCGTGCAAGCTTATTGACGAGGACACTCTCCAGATTACAGTGGAAGGCGTCACTCTCCAGTTCAACCGCGTCGAGGAGGAGTCCCCGAAGGGCCTGAAATAAGACGCCAACCCAAAGGGAAGGGCTCCGATACCAGGGACGCCGTAGACCTCTCGAGCCTCGAAGGAGCTGTAACCGCGTTCATGCGGGGCTGTGAGGGCAAAGACCTCGAGGTGCTGTGTCAATGCATTTCGGAAATCGCCGAGGAGGAGTTGGCGTCCCTCAGGGACAAGACCATGAGTTCCAAGGACCTGAATGAACTGGCCAGTCTTTTCCGCGGGGCCACCATCAAGTCCACGGACCAAAGGGGGTCTACCGCATTCGTCGAACTCAACACGAAATCTTCCCGAGCAACGGAGATTGTCGTGATCGTGGACGACGAAAAGGACCGTCGCTGGAAGGTCCAGTCGTTCTGAGCCTTTCGGCTTGGCGGCGAGCCGGCATTCTCTTGAGGTGAATTGCTCCCGATGAAAGGCTAAAGTCGGACAACGCCCACGTGTACTCGGTGCCCGGCGCTCGCGCGTTGGCTGGCGGTCCCCGACGTCGAGGGCGTGTTTGCCATTTCAGTCCCGCCGAATCGGCTCGTGAGCCTTCCGCCCATAAACTTTCTCATAGGCCTTGCAGTAGGGACAGAAGGCGCCTTCGATAACTTTCACGAGCCAGAAGGCGATTCCTCTCTGCTTCCTCCGGGCGCGATTGCAGACAGGGCATTCCAGACAGCGCTGGGCGAGCTCACGGTCTTTGTCCGTGATGGGTGATGCGCTTGTTCCGCACTCGTTATTTCTCATGGAATGAATTCCTTTTGGCCGGAGAGTGTCTCTCGGTTTCGCGCCTTCACGACGGAGGCCAACTGAGCTTGCGACGTTGTGCTCGCTACTCCAGAACAAAGTACATCGCGTTCACGGGAAGCTCAGCGGTAATGCCGCCGCTCGTGCGGAGAAGGGGAACTTCATCCGCGACGTAGCCGCTCACATCGAGCCGCGTGGCTTTGCTCAGAGAGGGGTTGGCGATTGTGATTCTGACCCGCGTGTTCTCGATTTGCCACGGTGGCTTGCCGGTGTTGACGATTTGTTTCCCGCGAATGGTTTGCTCTTCGAACTTGAATTCGGCGTCTTTGTCCTCCCACCCCGTGAGGCGCGCGGTCGTGCCGACCTGAACGAGAATCCGGCGCGACCGAGTTAGAGACTGGTCGTCCATAGAGACAACGCTGACGGTTGCGTACTCGTTCTGCGACTCAATCAGTGTGTTGTTGAGTTGGAATCGCCCCCCCGCCGCTTTCAGGAAACCGGTGACGCCCTGCGCTTTCGGGGCGTCCATGAGACAAAGCCCGACGCCGTAATTCCATAAAAGCTGGCCCGTGCTGCTGCGAATCAGTTGCTTGTTGGGCTCGAGGAAACGGCTGAAATCCACAGCGCGTGTCTCCGCCGGATTTCCCCCCAGTACGGCTTCGACGCGCCCGACGAGGAAGGCAGCCCGACTCAGCCTGCCGTCGGCGCGCCACATTTTTCCGCATTCCTCTGTCTCGCGGCTCACGCCGTAGATTTCGTTGTCATCAATCAGCGGCGGTTGGCGCTCCCAGAGCGAATCCAGGCTGCGAACCTCGTGCACCACGATGTCTCCCTGTTTCACGTAACGGTTCCGAAAGATGATTGCGTTCGCGGGAAACATGCCGGCCAGAGCGGGGATCGAGCAGGTCCATTTGTTGAGCGGGTTCATCCCCCGCACCCACCACCAGGTGCTTCGCGGGTCGAGACACCACGTCGGTTCAGTCGCCGTGAACCAATAGACAATGTCCACGCCATTGAGCGACTGGTATGCCGCGACGAGGAACGGTCCCTCCGTCTGATACAGGTTCGGGTTCTTCCAACTCGTCTCCGTGACGATGAACGGATGCCCGACCTGGCACTTGTAGTTTGTGGTCAGCTCGAGCGGCTTATGGAGGCAGGACTCGTTAACAATGTAATGGTCGGGGTCAATCCGGTATCCGTTGTTCTCGCCGATGTGCTGGTAATCGCTGCCGTAGTACTCGTTCTCGGCGTCCATATCGAGGGCCGCGTAGGTCCATCGCTCGATTTCCTTCAACTTCAGGTCATTCGCCGTCCGCCAGTTCGTCGCATTGAGGAGTTGTTTGCAGCCCAGTTCCTCGCGAATGTATTGACCCATCCGCGCATAAAAGTCCCGCTGATACTCGCCGTAGAACTGCACCTGGTCCCGCAGGCGCTTTGCCTGGCCGCCTTTCCACTCCTGGGTCATGTGCCAGGTGCTCATCAACGCGACGACGCCGTTAGCGAAATCGTCCCCGTTCTCGGCGTGTCCGTCCCACGCTGCTTTCGCCTTTTCGAGGGAGCCGTATCTCTTGATGAGCCAATCGCCGAAGGACTTCCCCAGCCGTCTTGCCTGGGGTTCGGGAAGGCGCTGCATCGTCCAGAAGAAGAGACTGTCCTCGTTGTGAATCTGGAGAATCGCGACGGTGGGATCGTCCTTGATGGGATGGTCCGTGTAGGGGTTGTTCCGAGTGTAGAGTTCCTTCGTCCAGGCCCGATAACCCTCCTGCATCTTCGGGTCAGTGAAGATGGCGCCCCACGGCATCTCGTCCGGCCCGTACCCTTCCAGCCCCCAGCTTTGCAGGGTCTTGTGATGACCGTAATACGGCGAGATGGTTACATAGATACCGTTCTGCTTCGCCGCCTTGATGAAACGAAAAATGCCGTCAATCACCTTTTCATTGACATCGCTGATGGCGGCGCCTTCCGTTGTGTCGGCCACCGTGGTGTGCAATCGCGCCATGTTGACGCCGACCTTTGCCAAGAAACGGCAGTGCCGGTCCATCTCCTCCGGCGTCCTCTTGTAGATTTCGCTGCCGATGGCCCAGAAGCGAATGGGCTCGCCATTCCCTTTGACAAAATCATTCCCATCTTTTGACAGGCGGACGAACCCCGTCTCGCCGGATTGTTTCTCATTGAGAGGGCGAAGGTCGAGAATCGCATCTTCGCTGAACGCATCCTCACCAGGAGAGAAAGGCCACGTTCCATCCGGGCCCTGGGCGGACTGGACTGCACCGATAGTCGCCAGCAGAAGACAAATGAGAAGGAATCGTAATGCGTTGATCGTTGTCATAAGCATCCACAAAGATGCGGAGGGTCATGCCATCCAGGGGCGCTGCCGGTCGCGCAGGTCGCCTAAGATGTTTTTTGCGATCATGGCGTCTTCCACGATCTGGAAATCGAACATCCCCACGCAGAGAAAATCTGCCCCATTTTCAAACGCAAACTTGAACCCGTCCTTCGGATGAATCGCGCCCGCCGCCAGCACCTTGTACGCGATCCACGGACTTTTCACCTGCCGCATGAATTCCGTCGTCTTTTCAGGGTACTTGTCCCAGTAGTTGTCAGTCGCGTAGTTGTCAATCACATCGCGGTCCTGGTCCGGTCGCCGGGTGGACCAGTACTTGGTGCTGTGAAACGTCTTCATGTAAAAGTCGGCATTCAGACCCGCTTTCTCGCACGCCATCGGCGTTCTTAGCTCATGGCCGCCGACACCGGAGATAACCCCGTTTTTCTTGGCGCACTCGACGACCTTCGCAATCAGGTCAACCTCTCCGCTTCTCGACCACTCATCGGCGACGTTTCCGATGAGAAAGGCGCCGACCGCTCCGTTGTCAACCGCCTTTTGCACATCGCCCGTAACGTCCTTCTCATCTGGGACGCACTGCGCGATCCACTGAATGCCGCCGCCTCTCTCGCTCCAGTACCGCTTGAGGAGGGGAGCCGATCCGGTGCCCGTGATAATCGTATTGACTCCGTTTTCCTCGCAGACCTCGAGGGTTTCGATAATTTTGTCATCCGTGAAATACTGTTCCAGCAGCGAAGAAACGTAGATTAGGTCGCGGCTGTGAGCATAGCCCCCGATGAGGTTTCCCCCGCAAATCACCCGGCTGATTTCCATCTTGCCGATTTTCCCAGTCGGCAGAGTTCCTGGTGAACGCTTGACATCCTGCCATGGCGTCTTCGCGGATACTGCGGCTAACAGCGCCTTTTCCTCAAGGCTCGTTACTGACGTGACGGCAGCACACGCCATCAGGCTTTTCTTGAAAAACTGGCGACGATTGTGGAGTCTTCCCATCTCCGAAGCCTCTTCCTTACGAGGTCCTTTTGAGATCGAGTCTGTTCCTGCGAGTCTTCCTTTGCGACTGCCAATCACAACCCGCCATTGTAAGAGAGTGTTCCTCCTCGGTCAACGTTTTCGCTGCGAAGGGGTATTGCTGCGTTTGAGTGGGCGTGCACGTGGCGATCGGACCAGAGCCGCCAGGGCCTTGTGCCTGGGTTCGCGTGTACCGCCGGCATGTTGTCCCGCCATGGCGGGAGGGCATCCTGCCCCCGATTTCGAGGGCGAGTCTGCCCCTTGGGCCTCGGCCAGGGACGCCCTCGGGACTGCCCCGCCTGGGGCGGGGCGGCATTACGTGGGCGAGCCTTATCCCGTAAATACAGCCATACCTCTTAACCCTGCGGGCTTGTTGGAAATTCTTGGCGTCCCTGGCGTCCTGGCGAGAGATGAAAAGGCGGAGGAAATATCGCCCCAAGACACGAAGACGCGGAGGGCGGATTACGGGGAAGACACGATAGGGGTTGACAGAGAAACAAGGGCAGGACATCATCCGAGGTGGAAGCGGAAAACGCAGTTTCGGAAAGGAAAGACATGATGGAAGGCAGTAAGCGTCACGCCGTGCGTGATAGAGTGAGCAGAAAGGATTCAGGGATTTCCCGGCGAGCGTTCTTAGGAAATGTCGCGCTGGGTGTGGGAGGTCTTTTTTGTCCGGGCGTCGTTTCTGCTGCGAGCGACGCGGTGGCTGAGAAGAAGTCTCGCGTGGTGATCGTGCGAAACGCGGCGGTCATCAGCGGGGGGAAGGTGAATGGGACAGTCGCCGGGGAGATGGTTCATCGGGCGGTGTGTCTTGTGACGGGCAAGGAGGATGTTGCCTCGGCGTGGAAACTGCTTTTCTCACCGAAGGAGACGGTGGCGCTCAAGATGAACACGCGGCATCCGCCGGTTGGGGGGAATCGCGAGATTGCCGACGCGATTGTGGAAGGATTGAAGCAGGCGGGAGTCGCCGAGAATCGAATCATCATTTTCGATTTCCTCGACCATGAGTTGGTGAGAAGTCGGTATGAGCTGAACGATTCGCCGAAGGGGGTGCGGTGCTATGGAATTCGGGAATGCCGGGAGATGAAAGTGGGGCCGGTCGCGGTTCAGCTCGCGAAAATCATCACGGATGAGGCGGATGCGATAGTCAATGTGCCCACGCTGCGACATCATAATATGGCAGGGGTGACGGTTTCGATGAAGAATCATCTCGGCAGCATCAAGAACCCGCGGGACCTGCACCGGGACAATTGCATGTACGTGGCGGACTTAAATGCGCTGGACCCGATTCGGAAGAAGACACGGCTCATCATCGCCGATGGGATTCTCGCGCAGTATGACGCAGGACCTTCGTATCGGCCGCAGTTTGCGTGGGAGTACGCCGGTGTGATAGCGGGAACCGACACGGTGGCTGTGGACGCCGTCGGGATGGAGGAGATACGGGCGGAACGCGAGAAGAGAGGACTGACCGGTCCCATCCGTCCTGAGGCGCGACACGTCGCCCGAGCAGCAGAGCTGGGGCTGGGAGAGGCGAACATGGATAGAATCGTTGTCGTGCGTGAAACGACATGAGCGCATCGTGGCGGGTACTCCATCGTCGGCAAAGATGATGCTGCCGGCGTGAGAGTTCAGAGGGAAGAGGGCGGCAACGCGCGTTCAGAGGTTTGCGGGCGGGACGCCTGCGCTACGAGCGTCCAGAGGCTACTGGTTTGCCCTCCGGCGGAACGCTTGTTCGGCGAGAATCCAGCTCACGACGAGGAATCCCACTGAGGTGGCGGCCGGTATGGCCGGAGAGGCGAAATAGGCCTGTCCGGAGAGGCCGAATCGGAAGAGCTCGACCACATGAGTAAGGGGAGAGAGCATGGCGACGGGTTTTGCCCAGGTGGGAAGATGAGCGACCGGTATGAAGACTCCGCTGATGAAGAGGATGGGGAATCTGAAGAAGTTTAGCAGGGTCATCGCCTCGAAGACCTCCCTGACAGACGCGGAGACCGCCAGCCCCAGAAGGGAGAAGGCACCGGCGCCGAGAATCAATGCCGCCACAAGAAGAAGCGGGTTGACGATCGGCATCCCAACCAGAAGCGAAAGCCCCACGGTGAGAACGAGCGACGTGGCACCACCGTAGAGCGCGGCGCTGCACGCTTTGCCAAGCAGGATGGTGCGGGAGCTGATAGGAGCGAGGAGGAGGCGCTGGAGTGTGCCGGAGCGTTTCTCGAAGGTGACGACGATGGCAGCCATGGACGTGTTGCCAAAGAGGAGGGTCATGGCAATGACGCCGGGAGCAACACCGAGGTAATTGGAGGGGTCCTTCACGTAAACCGCGAGCATAAGCACGGCAGGGAAAAGGAGCCCCCAGGTCACCAGCGGCGGTTTGCTGTAGTAGCTCTCCATGTCTTTTCGGCTGATGAAAAGGGCGCGGACAAACTGGCTCATGGAGGAGCCTCCTCTTTGCCGCTGTCGCCTTCGAGGATCGTCATGAAGGCGTCCTCCAGGCTTGGGGTGCTCGTGTTGAGTTCCAGAATGCGAACCCCGTGTTCGTCGGCAAATGAAAGGAGCTGGGCCGTGGCCCGATGGACATCCGTCACCTCCAGGCGCCAGGCGCCCTCCACGAGGGAAATGGATCGCACGTCGGGGCACGCGTCGCGCAGCATTCTCTCCGACACGTCCGCAGAGAGCGTCACCGAGAGGCTTCGTGTTTTCTCCACCTGCCTGCGAATCTCCACGGCGGTTCCTTCTGCGACGAGCCGTCCCCTGACGAGAATGAGAATTCGGTGAGAAAGCGCCTCGGCCTCCGCGAGGTTGTGGGTTGTCAAGAAAACGGTGGCGCCGTCGCGGTTGATGGTGCGGATCAAGGAGCGGAGCGCACGGGCACTCGGCACGTCCAGCCCGGCGGTAGGCTCGTCGAGAAAAACTACCTGCGGCGAGTGGATGAGCGCGGCGGCCACGGTGAGACGGCGCTTCAATCCGCGGGATAGCGCTCGAAACGGAGCGGCTGCCTTATCGCTGAGGTCGAACAGGGTCAGAAGGCTCTCTGCCCTTTCCTTCCGAGCTGTTCGAGGCAGACCGTACAACTCGCCGAGGTATTCGAGGTTACGGCGGCAGGAAAGCTCCGGATAGAGGTTGGATTCCTCCGGGACGACCCCGATTTGTTGCTTGACGCGGACAGGGTCCTCGGCGATATCCAGTCCGCAGACTCTGGCTTGCCCGGCGTCCCTGTCGAGCAATCCGCACAGAATATTGATGGTCGTCGTCTTCCCCGCGCCATTCGGGCCAAGATAGGCAAGGATTTCCCCCGCCCGAACAGAGAAACTCACATTCGTGAGGGCGCGCGTGGCGCCGTAGCTTTTGGCAAGGTTTTGGACTTGAATCACGACATCGCGCGAGGCGGCTGTTTCCCCGCCAGTCTTTTCCTGCGTTCCTTGTCGCACAGTCGTTTTGCACCTCCGATTCTATTCAGCCCTGAGAGCCTGAATCGGCTCAAGACGGGCAGCACGCATCGCTGGGTAGATGCCAAAAACCACTCCGAGCGATACCGAGAAGCCGAAGGCAATGGTTGCCGCGGGCCACGAGATGACACTTTCCCAATAGCCAAGCGCCGCGACGCCCAGGGCTATGGAGACGCCGAGCGCAACACCGACGATGCCGCCGGCGCCACCGAGGATGCTCGCCTCGACTAAGAACTGGTCCCGAATATCGCGGCGAAGGGCGCCGATGGCCCGACGTAAGCCGATTTCCCGTCTGCGCTCCCGCACCGAGATGAGCATGACGGCAAGGATGCCGATCCCCCCGACAAGGAGGGAAATCCCTGCCACACTGCTGACGAGCGTCGCCATGGAGCGGGAGATGTCCCGCTCCGTCTCCAAAAGGACGGCCTGGTTCTGAGTGGTGAAATCGTCCGGTTTGTCTCCCAGGCGGTGTCGTTGTCGCAGGAGCTCTCTGATTTCGTCTTCCGCCCGCTGCAAGGCTTCCATCTCGCGTGCCTGAACGTAAATCGTGTCCACATACGTGACGTTAAAAAGGCGGCGCATCGCGGTCTCCAAGGGGACAATAATGACATCGTCCTGGTCCACGTTATAGACGTCCGCGCCTTTGGGCGCCGTGATACCGATCACCTCGAACGGCACGCCGCGAATCCTGAAAAGCATCCCCACGGGGTCCACGTCTCCAAAGAGATTCTCCACCACCGTGGGACCGAGCACTGCGACGCGTCGTTGAGCGCGGCTCTCATCCGGGTCGAAGAGGCGACCGTGAGCAGCGGAAATGTTGCGGATGCGAAAGCCCTCCGTCCTCATCCCAAGGACGTTCGTGTTGCTCGTCTCGGATTCCCACCGCGCGGAGAGCTTTCTGCTTGTGGCGGGAGCGGCGAGAGCAACCGACGGGCATTCTTGAAGGATGGCGTCAGCGTCGTCAGGGACAAGGGTGGTGGAAGTGCTGGTCTGGCGTTGCCGACCCGCGATAATGCGTATTTGTCCGGCATTCACGACAATCAGATTCGTGCCCATGTCCCGAATGCGATCGAGAATTCGCTTTTCCGCTCCGCGCCCCACAGAAACCATGAGCACAACCGCCCCTACGCCTATGACAATGCCTATCACGCTCAGGAGCGTGCGCAGCTTATGCGCGGCGAGGATGTCATACGAGAGGGCGATGTTCTTCGAGAACTTCATCTCAACGCCTCGACGGGGTGAAGTTTAGCCGCCTTGCGAGCGGGCTGCACGCCAAAGAACGTCCCCACGAGCAGCGCAAAGGCAACCCCGAGTGCGAAGGGTTGCCATGAAAGGACGACCGGTCTGCTTTGCACCTGTGCCAGAACCTGGCACACGCCAAATCCGATCCCGCTGCCAAGGAGCATGCCGACAAACGTCACGGCGAGGGACTCCGTCAGAAATTGAGCGAAAACATCCTTTTGAGCGGCGCCCACGGCCCGCCTCAGCCCGATCTCTTTGGTGCGCTCGCTCACGGAAATAAGCAGGATGTTCATCATCACAATGCCGCCGACGATGAGGCTGAGCGCCGCGAGAGCGATGAGGAGGGCGGAGAGTGTCCTCGAGGCGCCTCTAGCCAACTGCGCGATGACCATCGCGGTGATGATGCGAAAGTCGTCTTCCCGTGGCGGCGTGATGTGGTGGCGCTCCCGCATGAGTGCGCGGACCTGCTCAGCTTGTTTGGACATCAGGGACGGGTCTTCGGTGATCATGCGGATGGCGCCGATGTGGTCCACGTTCATCACCCGCCGCATAGCCGTCGTAATGGGCAGGATCACGCGGTTATCGAAGTCGCCGCCCTCGGGGCTGGCGCCACGCCTCTCGAGGATTCCTTTGACAAAAAGGCTGACTGTATTGATGTAAATGCGCTGCCCGATTGGGTCCTCTCCCCCGAAAAGCTCGCGTTTTACCGTTTGGCCGATGAGGCAGACGCGCGCCATCGTAGCGACATCATCGTCCAAAATCTCTTCTCCGGCAACCGTGTACCAATTCCATGCGGCATGCCAACTCGGCTCGACTCCCCACACCACCGAAGAGGTCTGGTTCGCGTCGCGCGTCGCGCTCATTCGAAAATTCCAGGCCATAGGCGTCACCGTCTCCAGGCCCGCGATTTGCTCTCGAACTGCCTCGGCGTCCTGAAGGGTAAGGGTCGTCACGGACATATCTGGCGGAGGCAGGTCCTTGCCTCCCCCCGCGATGAGCATGATAGCGCGGGGGCCGAACGTGTTGACCCGCTTCATCACCATTTTTTCCGTTCCCTTGCCCATGGCCATAATGACGGTGAGGGCGGCGATCCCCACGATGGTCCCCGCCATCATGAAGAAGGTCCGCAATCTGTGGGCAAACAGGGCGCCAAAGCCCTCCCTGGCGATTCTCAACAATCTCATGATGTCTCCTCCTCTTCCGACAGCGTGCGAAGCTCTTCCTCAGCATCTCGTGGTTGGGGCACGACGCGGTCTTCCGCGACCGTGCCGTCCTTCAGCAAGATAATTCTATCGGCGTGTTCGGCTACGGTCAGGTCGTGGGTCACCATGATGATGGTGCGGCCTTGGCGGTAAAGTCGCTTGAAGATGGCGAGGACTTCCAGTCCGCTCTTTCTGTCCAGGTTTCCGGTGGGTTCATCGGCAAGAATGACCGTCGGGTCAGTGATTAGCGCCCGGGCGATGGCCACTCGCTGTTGCTCTCCGCCGGACAGCTCGTTGGACCTGTACTCCATACGATGGGTCAGACCAACGGCGCCCAGGGCACCTTTCGCTCGTTGTTCGGCATCTCCCGGATACGCCTCCGCATAGATGAGCGGCAGCGTTACGTTCTTCAGCGCGGTTGCACGTTCCAGCAAATGGAACTGCTGAAAGACGAACCCGATCTTTCGGTTGCGCAGGCGGGAAAGGCTATCGTCGTCCAGATTGACCATGTCCGTACCGTCGAGGCGATAATGCCCGGCACTGGGCTTGTCGAGACATCCGAGGATGTTCATGAGCGTGGACTTGCCGGTGCCCGAGGCGCCCATAATGGCGACGTACTCGCCCGCCTCGATATGGAAGGATACTCCCTTGAGCACGGGCGTTGTTACGGACCCGGTATCGTAGGTCTTCTCAATGTCCTCCAGTTTGATCATACGTCCTCCCTTATGGTCTCGCGGATTCGGGATGGGGTGGTTCGAGAAGCACCAAGTCCCCCTCCTCCAGTCCCGCCACGACTTCGACCCACTGACCGTCCCTCCAGCCAACGGCGACTTCCCGCTGCTGTGGTTGATCATTAACAAGAACATAAACGACGCTCTTGCCGCGCTCCCTCCTGAGAGCTTTTACGGGGACTGCGAGCAGATTCTCGCGAGCCTCGAGGAAAATCGTGACGCTGGCGGTCATTTCCGGTCTGAGGAAGCCGTGGTAGGCGGTAGTGATTTCGATGACAACGTCGTAGTTTACGACATTCTCCAAGACAACCGCCTTCGGGTAAATTGCCGCGACCTTGCCCTCGAATTCTCGGGCAGGGAACGCGTCCACCGTGAAGACGGCATGCTGCCCCTCCTTGACCTTGCCTATGTCCACCTCGTCAACAAAGGCGTCCACCTGGAGCCGTTTCAAGTCAATGATGGTGACGAACGTGGGCGCGTTGAGGCCGGCAGCGACTGTCTCACCTTCCTGCGTCGAGACGGAACCGATGACCCCTAAAATGGGTGCGGTGATCGTCGCGTAGGACAACTGCACTTTCGAGTTGGCCAGCGCTGCCTTTGCACGCTGGACCTCAGCCCGCCCCTGCTTGAGCTCCTCGGCGTATCGTATCTGAGTCAGTTCAAGCGCCTTTCGGGTAGATGAGAGCTGGGCTTCGGCGACCAACAACTGCTCTTGCGCCTGATCACCCGCCTGGAGAGAGGTGAAATTCTGCTTGAGCAAATCGTCCTGCCGCACAAGCTCCTTCTGAGCAAGAGCCACCGTCGCGTCCCACTTGGTGACGTCCGCTTCAGCTTTCTCTATCTCGACGGGGAGGAGGGCTTGCGCAGCCGAGAGTTTTCCCTCAGCGATGTCCAGTTCTGCCTGGCGCTGCGCGACCATTGCCTTCAGGTCGGCTTTCTCCAGGTCGGCGATGGCATCTCCTTTTTCGACGACGGCCCCGACGTTCGTGTGAAGGACTTCGACCTTGCCGGAGACTCTTGCGCCGACACGGACTTCCGCTCCCACCTGGGGCTTGACGGCGCCAGTGGCGAGTACTGTGGATGTGAAAGTTCGCCGGGCAACGCTATACGTCGCCGGGCCTTGGTCGCCTGAGCGACGACCACGCGCAAACCACAGGAGGCTCAGGACCGCTCCTGCGGCGACCAGCAAGAGAACGAGAATCGTCTTCGGCTTTCGTTTCAACGCCCACCCCCCCTCTCCGTGACGGCATTCATGGGCTCGGCGGCCATCTGCCCGATCGCGCGCCTGAGGCGCGCTCTCGCCACGTGCCAATCGAGGTCAGCTTGTACTCTGCGGGTGTTGGCAGCCGTTCGGGCAGTCTGTGCGTCAATGAGCTCGATGATGGAGCCGGCGCCGGTTCGATATTCCGCCTCGGCCGCACGCGCGCTTTCCTCGGCGCTCGCTACTAATTTTCCCGCCGCGTCTATTGCCTGATCTGCCTCAACAACGCGGGAATAGGCGGTCCATACCTCCAGTTCCACCCCGCGAAGAAGCTCCGCGTGGTCGCTGATGGTTTTGTCGAGGTCGTATTTCGCTCTTCGAACCTGATAGGCGCGTTCGAATCCGGAGAAAATGGGAAGACTCATACCAACAGCGACCGCCCATGCCTCGCGGTCGTCCTCGAGCTCGCGGTCTTGCCACCCGTAGCTGGCGTTGGAGGTCAACACCGGCCAGTAGCGTGCCTGAGCCGCTTTCACTTCTGCGCGTTTTCCCTCGACCTGCGCCAGGGCACTTTGCAGTTCGGGCCGGTTCCTCGCCGCCTCGTTCAGAAAGCCGTAGATGTCCGATAGGTTCTGTTCATTGGTCTGCTTCGGGAGGTCCGCGATCTCGAAGGATTCGGAGACGCTCAAGCCCATGGCGCTGGAGAGGCGGCCGCGAGCAATTTGAACGGCGCTTCGCGCTCGAACCAGCTCCAGGTCTGCCGCAGCCTTTTCGGTCTCGCCTTTTAATACGTCCGAACGGGCAACCACGCCCGCGGCATGCCGGGCCTCGGCAAGCTCCACGTGGGATTGCGCCTGTTTAACGGCCTCCTCCGCCACCTTCATGCTCGACCTATCAGCGAGCGACTCGTAGTACGCCTCCTCGACGCTCAGCGCCACGTCTTGAAGTGTCGCGTTGTGGTGGAAATTCGCTGCCAAAAGGTCGGCTTCTGCACCCCGCACCCGCGAAGAACGGGCTCCCCCGTCGAACAGGAGGTAACCGAACCCAATGCCCGCGTCAAAGGCGTTCCCCGGTCCCCGCTGTGCCTCTCGGTCAAGCAACGCAGGGTCCGCGCGTCTCGCCTCGGAGGTTAGGTCCACGCTTGGGAAAAAAGCCGCTTGTTTCTCACCGACCGTCGCAGCGGCGGACAAGCTCGACAACCACGAACTGCGGGTTCGGGGGTTTCGCTCCAACGCAATCCTTACGCACTGCGCGAGCGTGAGTGGGCCGTCTTGCGTGTCCCGCAGCGATGGCCGGACCGGTCGTGAAGGCACAGCCGCAGCGGGTCCACGCGCGAGGAAGGGAGTTGTCGGCGACGCTGGCGTCCGTCGCGCTTCATCCCAGGGATGCATCCCTGCGCAACCCGCGAGCATGCCGACGAGCACCAATACAAGGGTACTTGATAGCTGTCTTAACATTTTCCTCCCTCTCCCATTCGCGGGCCGCTCCTGGCCACAAGGCCACACCACGCCCTTCCCGACACGACTGTCACTGCGGCAACAGCACACAGACGGCAGACAGCGTAGGGGCAGTTGTACGATTTCATTCCATGACGGATTGCGCACGCCCGCTCTATCCTCATTCCGTTCCAAGCCGGAGGCTGGTCGTCAGGCGGCTCAAGACAGGAAATCACTTCCTTTCGTCAGATGAAACACACGGGTGTTCTTTCACGTCTCCGTGGCACTTTTTTACTTGCTCCGGGGAGCATTCCTCGGGCATGCCTTTCAATTCCTCTGGTTTCTGACAGGTCTTCTTTTCCTGACACATAGCGTCTCTCCTTTGCGTTTCGACTTACCCCAGTCCGCGTGGGTTTCTCGTTGTTCGACTCGTTCGCTTAAGAACCTCGCAGTCGCTTCCTCCCACTTTGCCAGGGTCTTGCGGTTGAGGTGGTAGTGGACGTAGTAACCACGTTTTTCCGGAATGACAAGGTCGGCATCGCGGAGGATGCGAAGATGTTGCGAAACTGCCCCCTGGGTCACGCCCAACCGCGCAGAGATAGCACCCACGCAGAGGTCCCGAGTCCTGAGAAGCTGGATGATG